>ONON01000191.1 GCA_900319455.1 uncultured Eubacteriales bacterium | reverse complement strand
CGGGCCGCCTCATCTTCCTGCGAGAAGCCTCCGGGGCAGTTTTCCGATTTATTGTTGAGTTTATAGAACGGGAAGAAGCCTATCTCCTCACCGCTGTGAAGCGGCCTGCGAAGCGGAAAAGCGAAATAAGCGTCTGGATTGTTTACCGCGGTCCATTTAAAGGTATAATCGAGGAAGGTGTTTCTGTATTCCTCATCACGCGTGGCAAACCAGGCTATCTGGTCATAGCCCCACCACTGCGCCCATGCGCGCTGTTCATAAGTCAGAGTTTCGTGCGCGCGAACATCTTTGCCGCCCCAGTTGTCATACTCATATAAAAACGGCAGAGCCTTTTCGTAAACGCCCTCGGGAGATATTCCTCCGCCCGACTTGCCCTCGCGCACAAGCACGATTTTTTCACCCTCACGGTCAAGCACGGGGTAACGGGTAAGGGGCATCGCGTTATAATCAAGCAGGCTTTTGCCGTTGACAACAAGCGAGTGCGAGTGGGCGTCAAAAATGACCTTGTGCCTTCTCGCGTGCGTTTTGCCGTATTGGCGCAGCATCTCTATTACCCTGCCTATACACTTGTAATCTCTGTCAAGGGCTGTGTAAAGATGAATCTGCCCCATGTGAAAAGCCTCATAACCGCAGTCAATATATCTCGCGCCTCTGTAAAAAAACCACATCTGCGTTTCCTGCCGTGAAATGTCGGGCATACAGTCCCATGTGTCGGAACCTTTCGGGAAAAGGCAGGCGTCATAATCAAAAAATCTGTCTTCAAAAGGCAGGCCGAACGCGTCAAACACAAACCGGGGGACTTTTACGCACTCAACATCCTCACGGTAAAGCGCCTCAAAAATGCACGCCTGCAAAATAATCTCCGGATCTGCCCCGTGTATTTTTTCAGCCGCCGCGCGCGAGCGTTCAAAATGCTCTTCCTCCGGCATTTCGCCTTTCCATATTCCCGACGCCCTGCCGAGAAATTTAATGCCGGCTTTGAGCATAACTCTTATGTCATCATCGAGAGTGTCGCTCATATAAATCCACTGTGCCGTAGCCGCGTGCGACAGATAGTATTCAAGAACTTTTCTCGGCATTGAGCCGTCAAAACAGCCTTCGCTCATTTCAAACCTCATCATATTTATTTTTGTATTCAAGCAGTTCTTTTTCGGTAACATAGCCCGAAAGCGCGCCCGCTTTTGTTACAGCCTTGCCCCCCGTAACATTACCGAAGGCAACGCAATCCCTCAAAGAATAATCATAATAAAGCCCGTAGCAGAAGCCCGCAAGGAAGGCGTCGCCCGCCCCTGTTGAATCAACATTGACAAACTCATCAATGCTCTTTTTGAAAAACAAACCGTTTTCATCAATGCCGAGGCAGCCGTCTTTATCAACCTTGACAACAACATTTTTAAAATATTTTCGCAAGGCGTAAGCCGCGTTTTCGGCGTTTGAACAACCTGTAATTTTAAGCGCCTCTTTCTGATTTGGCGTGTAATAATCGGCGATTTCGAGAAGGTCGCCGTATTTTTCAAAGCTCAGCTCGTCATCCCAGCCCGTGTCAAGCACGGTTACTGTGCCCTCATCTTTGAGCTTTTTATAAACTTCCGTAAATCCGCCCGGTGACATAAGGCAGATTTTCGCGCCTCTCGCGAGGTTGTAAAAATCTTCGCGGGCTTTGTCATCCGGCTCGAATGTGCCCTTGCCGTAGCTTACAAAGCTCCTGTCGCTTTTAAGAATTATCGCGCTTGTAATGTTCAGCGGAATATCGCTGCCGTGATACAGATTGAGGGGCGTTACACCGTTTTTTTCATATTCGTTCTTCGCGAACTCCGAAAACATATCGCCGCCCAGTTCTGTGGCGATTTTTGTTTTTATGCCGAGCCTGCCGAGGTTGATGAGGGTTGCGGGCAGACCTCCGCCCAACTGAAGGGAGAATTTGTCGGTAAACACCTCTTCGCCGGGTTCGGGAATTTTCGGCATATTCTGATAAAGAAGGTCAACATTGGTTGACCCAGCGCCTGCTATAAAGCTCATTTCCAGCCCTCCGTATAATCCCTGTTGTGTTCAAGATAAGCGTCAACAAGCTCATTTGCAAGGGAGTAACTCGCGACAAGCGGATGCAGGGTGAGTGCCTCCACCGCCTTTGTTCTTGACTTTTCTCTGATAGCCTGACTCGCGAGGCGTTCGTATATTTTTACCCTGCGAATAAGCTCAAGGTTCTGTTCATCCACCTCGCCGAAATAATGCGGATATGCCTCACCGTCTTTTATATCACAGGTGATTTCGACAACATCGCTGTCTTTAAGCCCCGCAATCGCGCCGTTGTTCGGCACGCACAAAATCATTTGATCGGTGCCTCCGCTTTGTGAAATGCGAATAAAATCAAGGGCAACGCCCGCATAGCCGCCGTCATCCTCCTCAAAAATATCAAAACGCCATTTTGTCTGCCTTTTTACGCCCGACTCCGCCGCCATATAATTGTTTTCACGCTCACCGTACCAATGCTCAAAAACGGCAAGGGCTTTGTCAAAATCATTTTCAATATCGATTTTTTCAAGCTCGGCTGTCATTTTTTTGTTGATTTCGGCTATCTGCTCGCCGCGGGTCTGAGGGGCGTTCAGAATGTTTGCCACCGCCTTTTCGCGGTAATAGAAATAATACAGATACTCATTTAATATCGCGTTTCTTTCAAGCAGAAGCGATTTGTCAAAATAGCGCAGGTCGGTGTCGGTATATGCCTTTTCGTTATTGATAATATCGTAAAGAACCTCTTTGCCGTCAATTTTTACGCTTTTGAAATATGACAGATGGTTGAGCCCGTAAACCTCGCCCTTCGCGCTGCGCTCTTCAGAGCCGAAAAGCTTTTCAAAGGTTCTCAGCATACCGGACGGGGCGTCGCAGATTCCGTAGGTGAAATCATAGCCCATATCGCGCAGCGTTTGTGAAACAACACCTGCCGGGTTTGTGAAATTAAAAACCTTACACCCCGGTTTCGCGTATTTTTTTACCGTTTCGCAATATTGCGCAAGAGCGTCAACGCTGCGCATAGCGAACGAGAAGCCTGCCGCTCCGGTAGTCTCCTGCCCGAGAACGCCCTTTGACAGGGCTATGCGCTCATCTTTAACGCGCATTTCATCCTCACCGGCGCGTATGGTGGTTATTACATAATCAGCGTCTTTAACAGCCTCAACAGCGTCGGTTGTCAATGTGAATTTAACACCGTCATTGATTTTTTTTGCAACGGTTTTCGCCATTTTGCCGTAAATGTTCAGCTTTTTTTCGTTTATATCCATAAACACAAGCTCGTCAATTCCGAGCCCGGCCGCTTTTTGAACAATGCTTTTGGCAAGAAACATCGAGCGGACTCCTCCGCCGCCTATGACCGCGAGTTTCATATCGCTCCCCCTTTAATAAACAGTTACGCGGTAATTTTACTATATTCCGCTCAATATTTCAATGAAAATATATTCGGTTTTATTTATATTGAAATATCATTACAGTGTATGTATAATAAAAGAAAAATATGAAACGGAGGACTGCTTATGACATTTGAGCTTGAAAAATACTGCCCGCCGGATTTTGAAGAAGAAATTTTCAAAAACGCCCCCGACGCGCGCCTTGAGCCCGCTCCGAAAAACGGGGTTGCGCCCGACAGTTACCACGCCATGAGCATTTTCCCCGAGTATTTCAAAATCAACGGCAAATGGCTTCTCGCGCGCGAAAGCAGAATGGACTGTGTGCCTGTTTATGAAAACGGAAATATTCTTGTAAAAGAGTTCCGTCATTTAAAAGCGGGAGACCCGGTTGTATGCGGCAGAACCGAAAATTGTGAGGACGGCATTTTTGTTCACTCAAACGGCTTCAATGAAGAAGCCGGGCAGGCGGAAACATTCGCCTTCCGTCAGGGGCATTCGAGAGAAAGCTCATTCTCACGCGATTATGACGAGCTTTACAAAATTCTCAGACATGACCGTGAAAACGGCAAAATAGTCTGGGTTATGGGCCCCGCGTTCTCATTTGACCACGACGCGAGAGACGCGTTTTCGCGTGTTATAGCGGGCGGATATGTTCACGCCGTGCTCGCGGGCAACGCCCTTGCCACGCACGACCTTGAAGGCGCTTATCTGCGAACCGCCCTCGGTCAGAACATCTATACTCAGAAAAATCAGCCTAACGGCCATTACAACCATCTTGACACAATCAACAAGGTGCGCTACTACGGCTCCGTCGCGGAATTTATTAAAAACGAAAACATTGACAACGGCATAATTTACAACTGTGAAAAGTACGGCGTTCCCTATATTCTTGCCGGCTCCATACGCGACGACGGCCCGCTGCCGCCTGTTTTAGGCAACGCTTATGAGGCGCAGGATGAAATGAGAAATCAGATAAGAGACGCAACAACGGTTATCTGTATGGCCACCACCCTGCACTCAATAGCGGTGGGCAATATGACCCCTTCATACCGGGTTCTGCCTGACGGCACGGTGAGAAAAATCTATTTTTACTGTGTGGATATTTCGGAGTTCACGGTAAACAAACTGACAGACAGGGGTTCTCTTTCGTCAAAAGGGATAGTTACAAACGCGCAGGATTTTATTGTTAATATAGCCAACGGGCTCGGCTTATAACAGAGTGCTTGAGAATAATCCGAAAGGGTGACTGTATGAACCGTTTAATACTCAACCCCGAAAAAACATACCAGCAGTTTGAGAATTTCGGGGTATCCGCCGCGTGGTGGGCGCAGATGATAGGCGGCTGGAGCGAAACCGATGAAAAATCGGGGTTGCCTAAAAGAGAAAGAATTTCTCAACTTCTTTTTGACAAAGAAAAAGGCATAGGCATACGCTGTTACAGGTATAATCTCGGCGGCGGCTCGGCTCAGAGCGGTAAAGGCAATATAAGCGAAATCTCGCGCCGCGCCGAAAGCTTTGACACCGACGGCGGCTATGACTGGAGCAGAGACAAAAACGCCGTATGGATGATGAACCGGGCTGTTAAAGACGGCGTTGATGAGGTTATATTTTTTGTAAACTCCCCTCCGGAACGCTTCACAAAAAACGGCAAGGCTCACCTTGACAGGGCGTTTCGCACAAATCTCGCCCCCGAAAACTACCGCAATTTCGCGAACTACTGCCTTGACTGTGTTGAGCATTTCAAGGCGGAGGGTCTGCCGATAAAGTATCTTTCGCCCGTAAATGAGCCCGTATGGAAATGGACGGGCGGTCAGGAAGGCTGCCACTACAAGCCTTCGCAGGTCAGAAAGCTTATGCGTGTATTTGTTGACGAGATGAACAAGCGACCGACTCTCACCGACCTTAAACTTTCCGGGGCGGAGAACGGCGACATACGCTGGTTCAACAAAACCTACTGCCGGATTATGCTCGGCGATAAAAAGATACGCACGAAAACGGATGCCATTGACACACACTCATATTTTCTCACGCCGGATATTCCCGTTGTTTCGCGTTTTATTAAAAACCGAATCGCCTTTATGAAAAGGTTCAGAAGATATATGAACAGGCATTTCCCGGGCGTGCCGATAAAAACGAGCGAATGGACTCATATGCAGGGCGGCAGGGATTACGGTATGAACTCCGCCCTTGAGCAGACAAAAATCATTATGGAAGACCTGACCGTTCTCAATGTAACCTCGTGGCAGTTATGGATTGCCGTGTCAAATGTTGACTACTGCGACGGGCTTATTTATGAAAATGACGGCCCGCGCACATTTGAGCTTACAAAAAGATATTACGCTTACGGCAACTTTTCAAAATTCATCGAATACGGCAGCGTGCGTTTTGATGTTGACGCGGGCAACAATTTAAACGCGGTCGGCTTTGCAAAAGGCGGAAGAAGCGTTGTTGTTATTGCGAACCGCAACAGCGAAAGCGTAAAGCTTGAGCTGCCCGCAAAAGCAAAAGAAATATATGTGACAAGCGACGAGTATTCTTTGACCCCTCTCAAACCCGAAAAGGAGTTCACCCTCCCGGCAAAAAGCGTAACAACACTTGTTTTTGAGGAGTGCGTTTTGTGATTGAGAAAATAAAAGGCATTTTAAATGAGATAATCGCGTACTGGCGTGTGCCCGCCTCGGGCGACAGCGTAGCTTACAGGGAGTATCTTATGCTCTCCGTGGGCTGGCTTGGTATGAGGCTGGCGACCGTGTTCGGCATAACATTCGCAGTAAACAACCCGTTTACCGCAATGACTCTGCATATGACGCACCGCGATCTTCTGATTTTCGGTTATATCTGCACGGCTATAGGCTATGCTCTCGCCCCGCTCAACGCCTATATTATTGACAACCTGCACTCCCGTGACGGCAAATACCGTGTGTTTGTAAAGCTTGCCGTGCCTTCGGGAGCTCTGTCGCTGTTCGCCCTGTTTTACCCTTATGAAAAGCTCAGTTATATACCTATGGTTATTTCTCTGTTTCTAATAGGTCAGATTCAGGGCTATGTTCAAGGCTGGTATTCAACGGGCGTGAGCAACCTTGTTTATGTTATTTCGCCAAACTCCCGTGAAAGAGTGCGCATTATGACCGTTTCGTCGCTTGTGCATAATTTTGCGCCGAGCTTAACGGGGCTGCTTATCCCCGTTCTCAGCGATGTTTTTGCCGACGGCGACCTTTATAACATTAAAACCTACCGTATGATTTACCCTGCCTTTATCGTAATCGGCGTTATTATGAGTATGGCGGCTTATTACGGGGTGAGCGAACGCATTGTTGTGCCTAAATCGAGAGTTACAAAGGTAGGCCTTGCTGACGCGCTTAAAGCCGTTTCAAAAAACAAGCTGTTCTGGATAAAATGCACCGACAACTGGAACAATTTTATGGAAGACAGCAAAAATGTGCTTATGCAGTGGCTTTTCTACTATGGCAAAGTCGGCTCCATGACCACATACGGAGTTATGGACACTCTCTCATACAACTCCTCTATGTGGGCAATGCTCGCCTCACCGTGGCTTATTGACAAACTCGGCAAAAAAGGCTTTAAACTGACAAAAAACATTTTGCAGGTATTCATCACCCTCGGGCTTGCTCTGACCTACAAAAAGAGTCTCGCGCTCATTTTTGTTTTTTATTTTCTCAACAGATTCTGGGAAACAACAGAGGTTATTGACAGGGCGATGGAATCGGATATACGCGACTATCAGCAGTATATAAGCGGTGAGCGCATAGACGGCTCCTTCGGTGTTGTTGACACTTATGTAGGCGGCGCGGTGGGCGCGGTAACAAACCTTTTTGTGCCCTGGGTTTACAAGCGCAACGGCTTTGACGGCACGGATTATTCCGTTTTGAATGTATATAATGAAAACGGAACCTATAACAGCGGCAATGTGCTTTACACCCTGCTTGACAAGCTGCTTATGATTTCACTCATCGGCGCGGTTATTGATGTTCTGCCGTGGTTTTTGTATGATTTGACCGAAACAGAGCAAAAGGCGGTTATCCGGGTTATCCGGCTGCGAAGCGCGGTTGAGGATAAAAAAGCGGGTCTGCTTGAAGATGAGGTTTACTGCGAGGTGTGTCAGGCGCTTGAACTTATGAACGAATATATTGATAAAGAGAAGCTCGTTTTAATCAAAAAGGACCCGGCTCTCGGCAAAAAAGAGCTTAAGCTGAAGAACAAAGAGATTAAAAAGAACAATGAAGAAATCGAAATAGCGGAATTTATGAAGCGTGAGCTCAACCGTTACGGCACATCGTTCGGCACGGAATTTATCAAGCTCTGCCGCATGATAGCTCAAAGCGAGGCGGGTGACACACAGACCGATTTTGAAAAAATCGCCGTTTCACTGCCTCAGGGCGAATGCAAAGAGGAAAGAACACTGCGCTCAGAGGCAATCAATATGGCGCGCGCCGTAAAACGCAGCGCGAGAGAGATTGAAAAACACCCGGAAAGCGTTTTTGAAGGAATATCGGCTGACGAATACGAAAAGCTTTTTGACCTGCCGGAAGAAACCAAAGAACAGCGCAGGCAAAAGCGAATTAAGATAAAAGAGGCAACCCGCAGGCGTAACCGCTTCGGCAAAGTTATGAAACCCTATATCGGCGCGCGCAGGCACATTGTTCTGTTTGAGGCGTATGAAAACATCAGCTCTTTTGCCGGGGAATACCCGCAGGCAAAACAGCGGCTTGACAAAAAGCGCCTTGACGAAAAGAAAGCCGCCGAAGACGCGGCAGCAAAACGCAAGCAGGAAATTCAGGCGAGGCGGCTTAAAAAGCAGGCGAAATAAGCCCTGACACATAACAACGGAGTAAACGATATGATTATGCGGATTTTATGCGCCTTCGCGGCGTTTTTTCAGACAATACTTTTTGCGTTGAGCGGGAGTGAACACATTTTGAATGTAAATTTATTTGAAGAACATCAGGTTTTTGAAGGCTTCGGCACATCATCGTGCTGGTGGTCTCAGCTTATTGAGGATGAAAAACAGGCCGATGAAATTGCCCGCCTGCTTTATGATAAAGAAACCGGGCTCGGTCTTAAAACATACCGCTACAACGTCGGCGCAGGTGAAAACGACATTGACGGCTCTAAAATATGGCTTCGCGAAAGGCGTACCGAAAGCTTTTACTGTTTCAATGAGGCAACGGGTAAATTCGAGTATGACTTCACCCGCGACGCGCTCGCGCGCAGAATGCTTGACAAGGCAATAAAATACGGAGCCGAAGAGGTTATTCTTTTTTGCAACTCCCCTCATTGGTCAATGACCCTCAACGGCAGAGGCTACGGCGGCGATGATGAGCATAAAAGCAACCTGCCCGAAGAGAATTATCAACTTTTTGTTGATTACCTGCTTACAATAGCCGACAAATTTGTTGAAATGGGCTACCCGGTAGCAGCGATTTCGCCCGTAAATGAGCCGCAATGGGGCTGGAACGGCGATTACATCTCGCAGGAGGGCTGCCATTTTGAGCCGGACGAGTGTGTTAAACTGCTTGAAATGTTCGCCGTGGAAATGCAGAAAAGAGGCGTAAAATATGAGCTCCGTGGCCCCGAAAGCGGTCAGCTTACATGGCAGTATTACGATTATATTGACAAATTTCTTCAAAGCGATATTCTGAAAAACTATTGCTCTTATTACAGCGGCCACAGCTACTGGATGGACAACGACCTCGGCGCCAAGGCGGCATTCGGCGAAAAAATGGCGAAGGAATACCCCGGTGTGAAGTTTGAAATGAGCGAGTGGTGCGAGCTGCCACAGAAAATAGGCACAAAAAGCATTGACAGCGGATTGTGGATGGCTGACATTATGGTTCAGGATTTATCTCTTTTGAACGCCGTTTCGTGGTGCAACTGGACCGCGGTTCACGGCGACGGCCTTATTGACAATGACAGCGGCTCGCTTGAGATTTTAAACAGATACCCGGTATATAAACAGTTCAGCCGTTTTATTAAACCCGGTATGGTGAGAGCGGGTATAGCCGACAGCGAAGAAAACAGCGGCCTTTCGTGTGTGTGCTTTAAGGACGGATGCAACGCGGTTGTTGTAATCGTCAACAAAACCGAAAACGCACAGACAGTAAAGCTTACCGGTGTTGCGGGCAAACGCAGCGCATATATAACCGCAGAGGGAATCAACTGCGAGCAGGATAATTCGATTATCAGCGGTCAGAAAATCAATCTGCCCGCGAAATCCGTTGTTACGGTGACGGCAGGTTATTGAAATAAATAAGAATAATGCATAAAATATCCCCCGCTGTTTTCAGCGGGGGTGTGTTGTGTTAATGTTTTTTGTTTTTATACTCGTTTTTCATTTTACCGATTTTATGTTTTGCGGGTATTCTGTCGGCGTCTTTTACCTGACCGTCTAATTCCATAAGCTTGTTTACTCTCATATGACGGTTGTTATGGCTGTCTGCTTTGCTTGCGGTTTCCCATGGCAATTCTCCCGGACCGTTGTATATTTCATACACCGTTCCGTTCTTGTTCAAATACAGCGCAATAAGGTATTCCGGCTTATGGCTTATAAGTATGCTGTCCTGCTGTGTTATTTTTATTTGAACTTTCTTTTTGTCAACTTCACCGTCATGTGCAACTGCTGAAGCAACATAAAGTTCAATACCATAATAATATGCAGACAAGACCTCGCCTATACTGCCGACAAGATGACCGTCAAGAGTAAAATGTCTTCCCGGAAAATCAGTTTCAAGTTCATTTACTATTCCGATTAAGCTCTTAATCTTGTTTTTTATTCCCCTGATTTTATCATCGGAATATATCAGTTTTTCCTGTTTCATAATCAGTCAAGGGATTTCATTGTCGGGAAAAGGAGCACATCGCGTATGGCGGCGCTGTCGGTCAAGAGCATACACATTCTGTCAATGCCGAAGCCTATTCCGCCCGTGGGGGGCATACCGTATTCGAGAGCGGTAAGGAAATCCTCGTCGGTGGTATTCGCCTCCTCGTCGCCCTGTGAGAGCAGGAGCTCCTGCTGCCTGAAACGCTCGCGCTGGTCAATCGGGTCATTAAGCTCAGAATAGGCGTTCGCCATCTCCCAGCCGTTCATAAAGAATTCAAAGCGCTCAACATAATCCGGGTTTGAGGGCTTTTTCTTGGTAAGCGGCGAAATCTCAACCGGGTGGTCAATAAGGAAGGTGGGCTGAATGAGTTTATCCTCAACAAACTCCTCAAAGAACAGGTTGAGAATGTCGCCCTTTTTATGCCTCTCTTCAAATTCGAGATGATGCTGTTTCGCGAGCGCTCTCGCGTCTTCAAGGGTTTCAACTGCGTTCCAGTCAACACCTGCGTATTTTTTGACAGCGTCAATCATCGAGATGCGCTCAAAAGGCTTGCCTAAATCCATCTCAACACCGTTATATGTAATAACCGTTGTGCCGAGAACGGTTTGAGCAAGGTGGCGGTAAAGGTTCTCCGTCAGGTCCATCATCCCGTTGTAATCGGTGTATGCCTGATAGAGCTCCATAAGCGTAAATTCGGGGTTGTGGCGGGTGTCAACGCCTTCATTTCTGAAAACCCTGCCGATTTCATAAACCCTCTCCATACCGCCGACAATAAGCCTTTTAAGGTATAGCTCAAGTGAAATGCGCAGCTTCACATCTTCATTGAGTGCGTTGAAATGTGTTTCAAACGGCCTTGCCGCCGCCCCGCCCGCGTTGGGAACGAGCATAGGCGTTTCAACCTCAATAAAGCCCTGACCGTCAAGATATTTTCTTATTTCGCTTATTATTTTTGAACGCTTACGGAATGTGTCTTTAACCTCCGGGTTCATTATAAGGTCAACATAGCGCTGACGGTAGCGCGTGTCGGTATCCGTA
Organism: uncultured Eubacteriales bacterium; assembly: GCA_900319455.1. GTDB lineage: Bacteria > Bacillota > Clostridia > Oscillospirales > Acutalibacteraceae > CAG-177. Next base: position 13,097 of record ONON01000191.1, on the reverse strand, counting down.
AGGCCGTGGAATTTTTCGGGCAGAGGCAGAAGTGCCTTTGAAAGCAGAGTTACCTCGCTTGCGTGAACGGAGATTTCGCCCGTTTTGGTTCTGAAGGCGTAACCTTTTATGCCGAAAATGTCGCCGATATCCGACTTTTTAAACGCGGCGTACGGCTCCTCGCCTATTGCGTCTCTCGCTACATAAACCTGAATTGTGCCCGTGAGGTCGCGTATATTGCAGAAAGACGCCTTGCCCATAACGCGTTTGAACATCATTCTGCCTGCTATGGAAACATTAATGGGGCTTGCGTCCATAATCGCCCTGCGTTCGTTGTAATCGTCATTTACCGCCTGTCTCGCCGCGGCTTCATCCATACCCTCCGTACTGACGGGCTGCCTGCCTGCAAGAAGCTCTTCCTCATGAGCGGTGTAAAGCGCCTTGACCTCATCCGAATGATGAGTCTGATCGTAGGTTGTAATTTCAAACGGGTCGCTGCCCGCCGCCTGAAGCGCCTCTAATTTTTCAATTCTTATCTGACGCTGTTCATTCTCGCTCTGCTTCTGAGCCGCGTCATTTAAAGGAGTGTTGTTGTTTTCAGCCATAAAAATTCCCTTTCATAAAAAAGCGACAGGGCTTTTAAGCCGTGCCGCCCGATTGATTATCTGGATATTTTGATTACTCTTAAATAAATGATTTCCTCATTGGGGAGCTTAACCTCGGCGGTTTCGCCTATCGCCTTGCCCAACAGCGCCGCGCCGACCGGGGACTGGTCAGAGATAATGCCCTTGTCAACATTGCTTTTGCCGAGAATTTTGTATGTAACCTCTTCCTTCTCATCCTCGTCAAACGCAACAACGGTTGAGCCCACGCGAACAACGCTTGTGTCATTCGCCTCATTTTCATCAATAATGGTGGCGTCGCGCAAATCCGCCTCAAGCTTCGCGATATTTGCCTCAAGCTTCGCCTGGTCATTCATAGCCTCGTCGTATTCCGCGTTTTCGGAAAGGTCGCCGAACGAGCGGGCTACTTTTATTCTCTCCGCTATTTCATCTCTGCCCTGCGTTCTGAGGCGTTCAAGCTCCTCACTTAAAGCGTTAAAACCTTCTTGTGTGTATTTTGCCATTACAGTAAATCTCCTTTAAGCGGATATTTCCGCAATATTATGCGTATTATAATAAAAATGCTTTTATATGTCAAGTGCAAATACAGGTTGAAAACAAACATAAACTGTGATATTATATTTAACCGGATAAATCAAAAAGAGAGGTTTTTCAAGATGAAAAAAGCCTGTTGCGTTCTTGTTATGATATGCCTCATCGTTTCGGTTTTCAGCGGCTGCTCGGTAAAACCGCTTGATTATGTTAACCGTGCCGTTGATTATTTCAGTAATAATGATATTAACATAACCCCCGCGAATGTTATTGACAAAGCCGAATACTCCTGGCCGCAGGCATACGGCGAGGTTCTCGGGGTTTATTTAAGCAGATACGGCAAATTCAGCGAAACAAAAGGCAAAAGCTCCGAAGAAATCTCCCGCGCCGGCGTTTTTTTCGCCGGTTTGCTTGACTGGGATTCCGACGGAACACCCGAATTTTATATAGCCTGTTCAGGCGGGGATTCAAAATCAACTCACGCGCAAAGCTTTGAAGTGTATTCTTTTAAAAACGGCAAGGCAGTGCCGGTTCTCGCTGAAAAGCCGGGCGAAAATCCCGAAGCGGGAGGCAGCTGCGCCGTAAGCCTGCTTAACTCCGAAGACGGATACATAATCGGCGTTTCGCACTCGTTTAACGGCGCAAAAAAGAATGACCGCAGCTTTTACACCTATGACGGCGAAAAAGTCAACTGCGAAAAGCTGTATTTCGGAGCAGTAAAAGAGAGCGCGGCGCTTGAGGATGAAGAAGAGACAACAACCCTTAAAGAAGAAACAACAACCGCCGCGAGTGAAGCCGAAACCGCTCAAAGCGATGAAACAACTCAAAACGAAAGCGCGGATGAAACCGGAGAAGATGAAAGTGCCGGGGCCGCGCAAACAACCGCTCCGGAGGTTTTCAAAGGCAGTTATTCATATTTCGCCATTGACGGCGCGGAATGTTCAAGAAATGAGTTCAACGAAAAACTCGCCGGATATGAGGAAATGAACGGTGTCGAAATCGATTGCTCCGCGGGGGCGGATATCTCCACCCTGAGCGCGTTTTTCTCCGGCACGGCGCCGCAATATACCGACCCGTATTCAGGTGTGATTTACGCCGCATCCGCAAAAGGTTAAGCCGATTTAACCGCACACAAAGCAAACAAAAAGCCCTGTCATCCGACAGGGTTTTCTGCATTATTTAAGCCCTAAAAGCTCGTCAACCGAAACGCCGAGGATTTTGCTGAACGCTTTAAGTTCAATATCGTTGACGTTTCTTATTTGACCTTCGAGTTTTGAAAGGCCGGAGGCATTGAGCTCAATGCCGTTTACCTGAAGCTGTGCCAGAAGGTCTTTCTGCTTCATTCCGATCGCCTTTCTTCTCTCCTCGATTTTTGCGCCGACAATGTTTCTGTTGCCTAAAGCCTGTTTTCTTATCCGCATATTGCGTCCCCCAAAAAATTAATTTTTTCAATTATAGCATATTAAACGAAAAAATGCAAGTGTGTAAGTTTTTTCCTGCAAAAGCCGTTTAATCCCTTATGTATCAACGGCTTCAAAAGTGAACAGATATTATTGAATGTGTAATGTCTGAAAAAATTTTTTGCAAGTTGCTTGAAATATCCGCCGTTTTATTTGCCCGCCTGAGGCATATAAAGCGACGCCGAAAGCTTGGCGACCGGCATACTTTGAAGGAAAACCCTTCCCGGGCCTCTGACAACCGTATTGAAAATTCCCTCACCGCCGAGAATGGCGTTTTTGACGCTGCCTACCGTCTGTATATCCATAGAGCAGGTGGAATCCATCATAGCGAGGTAGCCTGTATCAATATAAAGCGACTCGCCCGCGGCAAGTTCTTTGACCTCAACGCTGCCGTCTATCTCCACAAAAGCGAGACCGTTGCCCGAAAGCCTTTGCATAATAAATCCTTCACCGCCGAAAAAGCCCGCGCCGAGCCTTTTGTGAAAGAAAATCGAAATATCCACGCCCGTTGTAGCGGCAAGATAGGCCGATTTCTGGCATATAATATCTTTTCCGTGCTCTACGGGAACGGCAAGAATATTGCCGGGAAGGCTTGACGCGAACGCGATATATCCGGGTGTGCGCGCGGTATAAACATTCTCAAACACAGACTCACCCGTAATTGCCTTTGAGAACATTTTGCCGATGCCTCCGCCTCGGGTGTTCATCTCGATGCCCGCGGACATCCAGCTCATGGCGCCGCGCTGACATTTGACCTGTTCGCCTGCCTCAAGATTAATCTCAACATAGGGCAAGGGCTCACCTTTAACTTGATACTGCATAAAAAATCTCCTTTTTGTTCAGTTTTGTTTTTTTATTTTACTACATATAAGGTTTATTTGTCAAACAGTGTTGAACGCCGTATGCGCGGTGTGATATAATCCTTGCGGAAAGGGAGTGATTTTACGGCTGAAAAAGATATAATTGAACTTGAGCTTTATCTTATCCGTCACGGCCAGTCGGTAACCAACGCCGCCGATGAGCGTGAAATTGAGGCTATGCCTTACTGTATGCGCGAGGACCCGGTTCTGAGTGAAACAGGAGAAATTCAGGCGCGTCTGCTCGGCGAAAGGTTCGCGCAAACAGAACTTGACGCCGTATATTCAAGCTGCCTTATAAGAGCCGTTCAAACGGCAAACGGAATTCTCACCTTTCAGCAAAATGAAAAGCCTTTGTTTGTTGACCCTGTTTTTTCGGAAACGCGCCTGCCCTCACATTACCGCGGCACCTCCGTTGAGCGTCTTCGCGGGTTTTGCGCGAATGCCGTGCCCCGCCCCGGCGCGGATTTTTCCGGCGGACTTATCGAGGGGAATGAAAACGACACCGACGCGGATATACAAAAAAGAGCCGAGCGGGCTCTCAACACAATACTGAGCCTTCACGGCGGCGGTGAAAAGGTCGCCGTTGTTTTGCACGCGGGCTTTCTGACCCACATGGTTTTTTATCTGCTCGGCTTTAAAGAAAAACTGCCCGACGATGTGGATATATCCTTCCGCAACACGAGCGTGACAAAAATTGTGTTCTACAAAAAAGGCACTCACCCTTACGGCAGCGTTGTTCTGAGAAACATCAACGACACCTCGCACCTTGAAAAAGATCTGATAACATAAAAACAATTTCAGATAAATATACTCATATAAAAACCGGTTCATCATCGCGGCAGGGTGATTGAACCGGTTTATTCTTTTATGTAAGCGGGATTATCCGTTCTTTCAAGCAGGTAGTCAACAGAGACATTAAAGTAGTCCGCCAGCGCAATCAGCGTTTTGTAATCCGCCTCGCGCTGACCGTTCTCATAGCGGCTTATGCTGTTCTGATTCATATTCAGGTCAATGGCAAGTTTCTGCTGCGAGATGCCGCGCGCTTTGCGAAGCTCTTTGAGTCTCATAAGAAATCACCCGCAATTCCGTTTAAGCTCTTGACTTAATAATACCGAAACGGTATAATAAAAATATCCCGTTTTGGTATATCGCGCGTTTTTTCCGCTTTGCCTATATAAATTTTTTCATTAAAGTCCGAAAGTGTGCCGGCAGCACACCAAAGAGGTACTGAAATAATGTATAATGCAGAAAAAAGCGAACGGAGGAAAATGAAGTGATTTCAGTTATTGTTATTCTTATTATTTTCGCTCTGGTTGATATTTCCGACAGCGTCTCCGATATTTTTGACAGCTTTTTTGACTTCCTCGGCGACCTGGCGGATAAGATGTTTAAGAAGAAATAAGGAGGTGTAAAAATGATAGGATTTTGGGGAATAGTCGGTGCCATAGTAGTGGCTGCATTAATTATCAGTATTCATTAATTATCAGTATTGCTTAATTCATTATGTATGAGAGAAATTATTAAAAACATTAAGAGGGAACCAAACGATTTAATTTTGATGTCGGTCATCGCTTTACTTTACTCTTTAAATAACAGCTTTTTGAAAAAAGCTTTTTCAGGCATTCCCGGTGAATTTTTTAAATGCTATTTTAATGATCTGATGGCACCCTGTTTTCTGCTTGCATATTCAAATATGCTTTTAAGCCTGAAGGGAAAAAGAATTAATAAAATATTGTTTATTTTGCCTTTTTGTCTCTGTGCGGGATTGATATGGGAATATTTTACTCCTTTAATCAAAAAAAGCTCTGTTACAGACCCGTTTGACATTTTAGCGTATTTAATAGGTGGCAGCATTTATTTTGCTCTTGAAAAAGTGCGTGAAATGAAACCTGAGTTTTGCATATTTAACAAACATAATAAAAACTGATAAGGAAAATTTAAGAACAAATATAATTTGAGTGAAATGCCCATATTGTGCCTGAATTATAAGCACAAATACTTAATATCGGGAGTGCCGAAAAGCAGTGATTGATTGTATCTTTAAACACAAGAAACAAATCATTACTAATCTGATGTTCTCATCCGTTCCGATGGTAATCGGGTGCATAATTTACCTTTTATCTGACGAAGATATCATACTCTTTAAACATTTCAGTTGTTTATCTGAAAAAATCAAACTGCCTGAAAACACAAATATTTCAATATCTCCTTTCATAAGAAATTATTTGTGCGACATGTGTTGGGCATTCTCGCTTGAATGTGCGCTTTTTCTGTTTTTTGAAAAAAGCAAAAAACACCTGATTATCTCTGCGATTATTTCATCATTTGTCAGTATAATCATCGAATTGTTTCAGAAACTCAGTTTTCTATCGGGCACATTTGACCCGATAGATATTATTTTGGAAATCGTTGCCGTTATTGCGGCAAGTTTTATATTAAACAATATTTGGGAGGATAAAACATGAAAAAAAGTATCAGATGTATTCTCGCGGCAGTCATCATTTTCACTTTCGCTCTGCTTGCTGCCGGCAGCGGATCGAGTGACAGCAAAGAAACAACTTCTTACGCCTGGTCCGCACAGAGCGATGAAAGTGTTGCAGATCAGACTGCAATCGAAACGACAACAGTCGAGGAAACCACAGCAAGAAGGAACTACAAACTCGGTGAAACATTTACTATGGCCGATTTTGAAGTCACTCTGGGCAGCAGTTACAGTATTGTCAAAATTAACAATCAGTTTTCGGATAAAAACGGAAAAGATGTAGTAAAGGTTCCCATTACAATTAAAAATGTGGGCTCGGAAACAACCGATTTTCCCCTCTATATCAACTATTACGGAAGCAAAGGCACTGAAGTTGATAACCCGACATATTTTTTCGACGACAGTCTTTCAACTTCAAGCAAACTCCGTCCCGGTGCTTCTCAAAGCGGTTATCTTTATTTTATGTATGACGGCAACGGAATATACGGCCTTGATTTTGAAGAATTGTTCAGTTGGAGCGACGACACAATTTCAGTTGAATTTGAAGTAACCAAATAAATCAACACCTCATAAAGCACTTAAAGCAACAATAAGCGGAACAAATATAAACGCAAAGGAGAAATCACTTATGAAAAAAATTATTGTAACGCTTCTTACGGTTCTTACTGTTATCGGCGCGGGAGTGACCGCTTACGGCGCAAACACATACAGCGCGCCCGTTACCGGTTCTTCCGGTGTGGTTTTCAGGCACGGCGGGCCGACTTCCGAAAACGGCTCATCCGGCAGAGTGTTCCGGCCGGGCGGCTCATACGGTATTCCCGATAAAGACCGAATAGTGTATATAGCCAAAAACGCGGGAACAAAAAAAGGCGGAAAAAGAATTTACCACACAGACCCGACCTGCGGAAACATAAGATATACCCCCACCGCGAAAAGACTTTCCGAGGTTAAAGAGGGCAATTACGCTCTTTGTGAGCACTGCGCCGACAGAGACAGAAACAACTGAACAAAAACATCGCGTTTTCAGAGATTTTAAAAAACAGGGTGTATTGATGATGCAAAAATTCAACCTTCTGCCCGATGAGTTTCTTATATTAAAGGCAGAATCGGTATCTCACGGTGACTTTGGAATGTACATAAATGATTTGTATTTAACAAATCGGTCGTTGGTTTTTGTTCAGAAAGGAATGTTCGGAAAAATAAAAAACGAACAAAGATTTTACATTTCCGAAATAAAAGTTTATAACGGCAAGCCACAGACTTTTATGGTTTCAAAACCAAATGGCAATGTTTTTCTCGAAATTCATTTCAGAGACAGTATTGAAGCATTCGGTTTTCCCAACACTTCAGTTAACTGCAGCGCAAAGCAGCAGGTTTCAGATTGGATAAATGCAATATATGAAACCGTCACCGGAAGAAAAGCTCCCGTTCAAGCCGTCGGTAAGGATGAAAATGAAAATGACGGCACAATAATCGGCATTTTTAAGGAAATAAGCAGAGATATTATAGGAATTAAACCTAAAAGGTACGAACCCCCACCTGTTTCCGCTCCTGAATATGTATCCAAAAAATGTATCTCCTGCTTAGCCCCTCTTTACGGCACAAAAGGTGAGTTGGTTCACTGTGAATATTGTGACACAGATCAAGTTCTGTAATGCCGAAAAGCCGGTGCGTTTTGCACCGGCTTTCGGGATTTTTAATGTAATATTGAATTATTATCCGCCTAAAAAATTACATATAAATCTTGATTATTTTATCAAGAATAACGCTCGCGTACTGGGCGATGGGAGCAAGGATGTTCGCAAGGCCCGCTACCGAGTTGGGGTCAACCTTTGTGATGTCAAATTTTGAAAGCGCTCCGAGAAGCAAAACGATTGACTGAGTCATTGTTGCGAGTAATTCATTTACGCTGTCCATAATATACCGTCCTTTTCAATTATTAAAAATCTGTGAATAAATTATAACTCATAAAGCTTTTAAAATCAACAACTATATGTGCCGCGTTCGCACGCGGGCATACACATTATGTATTAGCTATACAGTATTGCGAGTATTTGTCGCCGAGGCGGACATCAACGGTTATGTCAAGATAAAGCCCGTCGGCGCGGTATTCCTCAGTGTGAACAATGCCGTCTTTGCGAAGCGCCGCCGCGGCCGAGCCGTCGCTGTAAGGCACAAGCAGTTCAAGGCGTATTCTTGAAGGCGGCAGAGCTTTTGAAACAGCGTTTAAAAGGCTGTCAAACCCTGCGCCCCGCGCCGCCGAAATCGAAACGGAGTTTTTCTCCGCCCTGAACGGCTCCGCTCCGCCGAGAAGGTCTGTTTTGTTGTAAACGCAAATAACAGGCTTGTTTTCGCAGCCGAGTGATTGCAAAATCTCATTTGTAACCTTGATGTGGTTGGGGTATTCGGGGTCGGAGGCGTCGCAGACATTGAGAATAACATCGGCGTTCGCTGCCTCTTCAAGGGTTGATTTGAAAGCCTCAACAAGGTTGTGCGGCAGGCGGCGTATAAAACCGACGGTGTCAATAAGCATAACCTTTCTGCCGTCGGGCAGAACAAGGGCGCGTGAGGTCGGGTCAAGGGTTGCGAAAAGCTTATCCTCAACAAGAACATCCGCTTTTGTAAGCGCGTTCATAAGAGTTGACTTGCCCGCGTTTGTGTAGCCGACTATGGCAACCGTTTCAACCCCGTCTTTCGCCCTTCGCGCGCGGGCGAGACCCCTGCGTTTTTCAAGCTCTTTAAGCTCATTTTCAAGACGGTTTATTCTGCCTCTTATATGGCGGCGGTCCGTTTCGAGTTTGGTTTCTCCGGGGCCTCTTGTTCCTATGCCGCCGCCCAGCCTTGAAAGAGCCTTGCCCTTGCCGGTAAGCCTCGGCAAGGTGTATTTGAGCTGCGCGAGTTCAACCTGAAGCTTGCCCTCGCTGCTTCTCGCGCGTGAGGCGAAAATGTCAAGAATAAGTGTTGTGCGGTCAATTACCCGCACATCCGTCGCGTTCTCAATGTTGCGCTGCTGCGCGGGAGAAAGCTCGCCGTCCGCTATAATCAGGTCTGCCGAGTGTGTGGCGCAGAATTCCGCAAGCTCTTCAAGCCTGCCGCTGCCGAGATAGGCCGCCGGGTCGGGAGCGGGTCTTTTCTGCACCATTCGCGCTATAACCTGAGCTCCCGCGGTAGAGGCAAGCTCCTCAAGCTCGTCAAGCGATATTTCGCAATCATATTCCCCTGTGTCAACGCTTATGAGTATTGCCTGTTCCGGCAGTTCGGTAAGATTGTCAACAAGTTCCATTTCAGTCTGCGTAGCCGTCGGGATTGTTCAGCTGCCAGCGAACGGTGTCTTCGCACATCTTTTCAAGGTTGCGCTTTGCCTCCCAGCCGAGTTCGCGCTTTGCCTTTGACGGGTCTGAGAAGCAAGTGTCAATATCGCCTGCCCTGCGCGGGCCGAATTTGTAGGGCAGAGGTCTGCCGATGGCTTTTTCCACAGCGGAAATTATATCAAGCACGCTGTAGCCTATGCCCGTGCCGAGATTATATATGTTGCAGCCTGTTTCGCCGAGAACCTTTTCAACCGCCTTTATATGGCCGAGCGCAAGGTCAACAACATGGATATAATCGCGCACGCCCGTGCCGTCGGGGGTGTTGAAATCGTTGCCGTAAACAACAAGCTCGGGCAGTTTGCCGACAACCACCCTCATTATATAAGGCATAAGATTGTTGGGTATGCCTCTGGGGTCTTCGCCTATTCTGCCGCTTTCATGCGCGCCGATGGGGTTGAAATACCTCAGCAGGCACACGCTCCATTCTTTATCCGCGGCGGCTGTGTCCTGAAGGATTTTTTCAATATAGAGCTTTGTTGTGCCGTATGGGTTGGTTGTTTTGCCCACGGGCATATCCTCGCGCAGGGGCGAAACATTGTCGCCGCCGTAAACCGTGGCGGATGAGCTGAAAACTATCTTCTTACAGCCTGCGTCACGCATGGCAAGGCAGAGGTTGACGGTGCCTCCTATGTTGTTTTCATAGTATTCCAGCGGTTTTTCCGCACTTTCGGGCACACTTTTGAGCCCCGCGAAATGGATTACCGCATCAATATTGTTGTTTGCAAAAACCTCATCAAGAGCCTTTTTGTCTCTGATATCCGCTTTGATGAATTTAACGGTTTTGCCTGTTATTTCCTCAACGCGGCGCAGGCTTTCCGTTTTGCTGTTGCAAAGGTTGTCAATAACAACCGTATCGTAACCGGCGTTGAGAAGTTCAAGCACGGTGTGCGAGCCTATGTAGCCCGCTCCGCCTGTAACGAGAATTGACATAATTTGCCCTCCCTTGTATAATCATTACCGATATATTATCTTATAAACAATGAAAAAAATCAATATATAAAATACATAAATTGAAAAGGACGCGTTTGAATGAATCTTTGCGATTACGGCGAAATAACAAAACTGCTCTCCGATTTTGATTTCAGGTTCTCAAAATCGCTCGGGCAGAATTTTATCATCAACCCGGATGTCTGCCCTAAAATGGCGGATATGAGCGGAATTGACGGTGAAAGCGGGGTTATTGAAATAGGCCCCGGCATCGGCGTTCTGACCGCAGAGCTTGCGAAAAGGGCAAAAAAGGTTGTGTGCGTAGAGCTTGACTCGCGGCTTATTCCCCTGCTCGGCATTACGCTCGCGGAATATGAAAACATTGAAATCATAAACGCCGATGTTCTCAAAACCGACCTTCACGCTTTAATAAATGAAAAATTCGCGGGTATGAAGGTTTTTGTGTGCGCCAACCTGCCCTATTACATAACCTCGCCCGTAATAATGGCTCTGCTTGAAAGCAGAATTGATGTTGAGGCAATAACCGTTATGGTACAGAAAGAGGCGGCACAGAGAATGTGCGCTCAGGTGGGCAGCCGGGATTCCGGCGCGGTTACGGTTGCCGTCAACTATTATTCCGAAGCGGAAAAGCTTTTTGATGTTTCGGCGGGCTCGTTTATGCCCGCTCCGAAGGTTGACAGCTGCGTTATGAAGCTCACGGTCAGAAGCTCACCGCCCGTTGCCGTGACGGATGAGCGGTTCTTTTTCAAAACGGTCAGAGCCGCCTTCGGCCAAAGGCGCAAAACCGCTTCAAACTCAATCAGCGCCGGGCTGGGAATACCCAAGCAGGCGGTAATAAAAGCTATCGCGGAGTGCGGCTTTTCACCGGATATACGCGCCGAAGCGCTTTCGATGCGGGATCTCGCGCGGCTGAGCGACGCGGTTAAGAATAATTTATGTTGACTTTACTGTTTTAATATGATAAATTAGTAACACAGTAATTCAATACAATCCGAAGGAGGAGTATCTTCAATGAAAAAAAGAGTTCTCGCAATTGTGCTCGCGGCTCTTATCGCCGCCCTCACTTTCTCACTCGCGGGCTGCGGTAAAAAGCCCGAAACCGATTCAAAGGTTTTCATAATGGGTATTGACCCCGAATATCCCCCTTTCAGCTACCTCGGTGATGACGGCAATTACACAGGCTTTGATGTTGATGTGTGCAAGGCCGCCTGCGACTACCTCGGCTGGGATTTTCAGGTGTTCGGTGTGAACTGGGATCAGAAGCTTGTTCAGCTTGACGCCGGCGAATGCGACTGTGTATGGTCGGGCATGACAATTCTCGACTCAATGAAAGAAGCCGGCTATGTTATTTCAAAGCCCTATTTTGACAATGAGCAGGTTCTTCTTGTCAAGGCGGAAAGCGGTTACAAATCATCCGCCGATTTAGCAGGCAAAGATGTTGCCGTTCAGCTCGGCACCTCGGGCGAGTCACTTCTTAATGAAGACCTTGCCGACCTTGCCGGCACCTTCGGCAAAGTAGTAACCTGCGACAGCTTCCTCAAATGCTTCACGGAGCTTGAGGGCAACGCGGTTGACGCCGTGTTTGTTGACAGACCGGTGGCCGACAGCTATGTTGCCGAGCATGAAGGCTTTGTAATTATTGATGAGGATCTCGGCGCAGAGCAGTACGGTATTGCGTTCCGCTCGGGTGACGCGGAACTCTGCGAGCAGATTGAAAGCGCCGTTGACGCTCTTGTGGCAAACGGAACCTACGCCGAAATAGCCGCCAAATACACCGATATTCAGGAAGGCAACCTTCTTCTTCTCAAATAATATTTAAAGCGCACACTTTTCCCGAAGGCGCGTTAAGTGCCTTCGGGATTTAATTATCAACCGACTATTTTCTGAATTGGAACTGATGCAGTTATGACTTTAATCAACATTATTCTGAAAATGGCTGAAGGGCTTGAAAAAACCTGCGCCATTTTCTTTCTCACCCTTCTGTTCGCCATACCTCTCGGTATGATTGTGGCGCTCCTGCGCGGCAGCAAATTCAAAATCATTTCATCCATAGCGCGCGTTTATATTTCCGTTTTGCGCGGCACGCCCCTTATGCTTCAGCTTATCGCCGTCACCTACGGGCCTTATTACCTTTTCAACATAAGTGTTTCGAGAAACAAACTTATTCCCGTTGTTATAGCGTTCACCATAAACTACGCGGCATATTTCGCCGAAATCTACCGCAGCGGAATAGACTCGATGCCTGTAGGCCAGTATGAGGCGGCTCAGGTGCTGGGCTACTCAAAAGCCCAGACCTTTTTCAAAATTATTCTGCCGCAGGTAATCCGCCGCATTCTGCCGAGCCTTACAAATGAAATAGTAACGCTTGTTAAAGACACATCAATGGCGTTCACCGTCTCATACCAGGAGATGTTCACAATAGGCAAACAGATTGCGAACTCGCAAACAAGCTTTGTGCCGTTTGTTGTTGCGGGCGTTTTCTACTATGTGTTCAATGCCATAGTCGGCTTTGTCATGGGCAGAGTTGAGAAAAAAATGAGCTATTACAGAATTTAAGGAGGTGCCTTTATGAGTGTTCTTGCTATGTCAAATATTCAAAAATCTTTCGGCTCAAACCATGTGCTTAAAGATATTACATTCCATGTTGACAAAGGCGAGGTTGTTTCGATTATAGGCCCCTCAGGCTCAGGTAAATCGACTCTTCTGCGCTGCGCGACATTTCTTGAGACAATAGATTCCGGCACAATCTCCTATGATGACAGAAACGCCGCCGAGACAGTTGACGGCAAGGCTGTTTACGCCAAAAACCTTAACGACTTCCGTCATATATTCGGGCTTGTTTT
>ONON01000024.1 GCA_900319455.1 uncultured Eubacteriales bacterium | reverse complement strand
TATTTTTTTTTTTTTTTTTCAACCGCCGCAAAAGCAAAAGCACTTGCAAAAGCTGCAGACGCGGATTTGTATGAAATCAAGCCCGAAACGGCATATACAAAGTCGGATCTCAACTGGATGAATCCTCTTTCCCGCAGCAGCAAAGAGATGAAAAACGGCATAAAGCCCGCTCTTGCCGACACAAACGCGAAAACAGAAAACTATGATGTTATTTTTGTAGGCTTCCCTATCTGGTGGTATGTTGCGCCTACCGTTATCAATAGCTTTCTTGAGGCTTATGATTTCAGCGGCAAGAAGATAGTTCTTTTCGCTACATCGGGCGGCAGCGGCTTCGGCAAAACGGTTGAGAGTTTGCAGGGCAGCGCGCCGAACGCTCAGATTGTTGAGGGCAAAATCTTAAACGGCGTTTTTTCGGATGAGGAACTGAAAGCGTTCGCTGACAGATTTTGAAAAAGTCTTATTTGTAAAAGCAGAATCACCGCCCAAAGGCGGTGATTTTTACTGAAACGACAAATAAATCAATTTAATATATATGATTTTCACCCGATTTTTCAGGCGGTAACTGGCCCGTGAAAATCAATTGCCGGTTTTTGATATTTTTAATTTTAGGGAATGCTCATCGGGAAGGTGACCGTCAATATATACACAGTATGTTCCCGGGTAAACTCTGCGCACACCGTCTTCGCCAAACAGTGAAAAACTCTCATCATTAAGCGGGAATGCAACGGTTTTTGTTTCTCCCGGCCTCAGATTAATCCTTTTGAATCCCTTCAGCCTCAGCCGCGGCTGCCCGGGCATACCTGCGCTGTCAATATACAGCTGAACAACTTCGTCCGCCTGCATATCACCGGTGTTTTTAATCTCGATTTTCACACCTTCGCCGGTCTGACAGATATTTTCATAAGCGAATGCTGTGTATGACAGACCGAAACCGAAATCGAACAGCGGCTCTGTTTTACGGTACATATAAGTTCTGCCGTTTTCCATTTCATAATCGTCAAAAGCAGGCAGATCCTCTGTTCTTTTCGGAAAAGCAAGCGGGAGCCGTCCGGACGGTGAAACTTTGCCGAAAATCAGGTCGGCTAAAGCAGTTCCTCCGCGTTCACCGGGGTACCAGACTTCAAGTATTGCCGAGGCGTTTTCGGCAATCCAAGGTATAGCAACGGCGCTGCCGTTTTCAAGCACAACAATCAGATTGGGGTTAACCTCTTTCAGCTTTTTCAGCATGGCAATCTGCTCGCGTGGCAGGGATAAATCTGTTTTATCACGCCCTTCGCGCTCATATTCCGTTCCGAGACCGATTACCGCAATAACAGCGTCCGCACCGCGGGCTGCATCGGTTTCAGCGGCAAAAATGTCATCTGCCGTTTCATCGGGGGTTATCTGCCAGGTGAGAGAGCAAGCCGGGTTTTCGGTGTTTTTAACATAGCGCAATATAAAATCAATGTATTCTCCGCGCTCAAGGCGTACTGCTTCGCCGCTTTCAAAGTCGCCGTTGTTCAGAAACAGCTCGGGCGGCGTACACTTGGCACTGCCGGAAGAGCAAACACCGAAGCGATAGGTTCCGGTGTATGGCGCCTCAATCTCACCGTGCCATATAACAGAGAATGACGGTGAAACTATCAGCGGGTCGGGCATCTGATCATTCCACTTGAAATCCAGAACATTATCTGTGCGCGTTTTGGGATTGCCTGAAAAAAACGGATTGTCATAATATGAGCCTTGAACTCCCGCTTCATCGTTGTAACTGAGGTATGCCGCGGGCACGGTTTTATAATCCCCGCCTGTTTCGGTAAACTGCCACGGCGCATACCGTACCGTTACGCCCTCGCAGGCGCTTATGCCTTCAAGCGGGGTGACGGGCGGATGAACAGGCACGCCGCTGTAATCGCCGAACTGCGCGATATTCGCGTTGTTGCCGCAAACGGCAACGGTTATTTCTTTGTTGTTTAAGGGCAGAATACCGTTGTTTTTAAGTAACACAGCCGATTTGACAGCCGCTTCATAAGCAAATCTGCCGTGAGCTTCACAGCCTATTACGGAGAAGGGCTCGGAGTACCACGGAAGTTTCTCGGGGCTGTCAAGCTGCCCGGCTTTTATCCGCGCGGTCAGAACTCTTGTTACCGCTTCATCAATGCGTTGATGAGTTACCATTCCTCTCAGGAGGGCTTCTTTGAGATATTTTTTAAAGAAATGCTCGCCGCATTCAAGGTCAATTCCGGCGTTAAGCGCCGCGGCTGCCGCGGAAACCTCATCAGGCTCTTTATGATGGGAATCCCACAAACTGCTTATGCCGCCGCAGTCGGAAACAACATAGCCGTCAAAGCCCCATTCCTCACGCAGAATTTCCGTAAGCATACGGCGGTTTTCATGGCAGGGCACGCCGTTAATTGCGTTATATGCCGCCATAACTGCCTCCGGATGCCCTTCTTTAACGGCAATTCGGAACGGCTCCAGATGGTATTCTCTGAAAGTCTTTTCGCTCATAACCGCGTTGCATGAAAAACGGTTGTGTTCTTCATTGTTGGCGGTAAAGTGCTTCGGTGTGGCAACCGCTTTTAAATAGTTTTTGTCATAACCCTGAATGCCGCGCACAAAGGCGGCGCCGCATTTGCCTGCAAGGTACGGGTCCTCACCGTAGGTTTCGGCTGTTCTTCCCCAGCGCGGGTCACGGGCAAGGTTCAGATCTGGGCTCCAGAAGGTCAGAAGGCCGTTATATAAACCTTCATAGGGTTTGCCGCCGTTTTCCTCTTTTTCGCCGTAAAAGTATTTGGCGCGTGCTTCCGTGGAAACGGCGCACGCTATGGTTTCAAGAAATGCGTCGTCAAACATCGCGCCGAACGCGATTGCCTGCGGAAATACCGTGAATTTGCCGGGCCGCACAATTCCGTGCAGGGCTTCATTTCCGTGGTAATATTTCGGAATGCCGAGGCGTTCCACGGCATCGGCGGTTTCCACAATAAGGCTCAGCTTTTCTTCAAGCGTAAGCTTTTCGGTAAGTTCTTTTGCCCTGCGGCGCGCTTTTGCTGTCATTTCCATAATGATTTCATCCTTTGATATTTCAAATATATAACGGTTACTTTAATATGATTATATCACACAAGCGCCGCAATTCAACCCGGCAATTACGAAATCACTGCATTGCGTAATACGGTGTTTTGCGCCCGGTGAGTATGAAATTGCGGTTGAAGAACAGCCGCATTTGTGATATATTAATTGAAGATGCGGCAGAAAATCAGAGGCGTTCCAAAATTCAAACAGAATGACGGAATTGCGGGAAATTTTTATAATAATCATTATTTCGCGCGCAACTGAATTAAACAGGGAAAAAACCGGTATTTATAAGCGGTTTATATTTCTGCTTTTGCGCTTGAATAAAAAGAGGGCTTTAAAGATGAAAGATTTGAGAAGGAATTTAATAAAAACAATATGTGCCGGCTTGATCGCCGTTTTGCTTTTTAATGTAATTCCGTTTGGCGCCGCTTACGCGAAAACCGCGGAGATCACTTATGACCGCGGTGAAAACCTGAACGGTAAAAACTGGATGTCCGGGATTCCGGATGAAAGATATATTTATGAAATAAACCTTCCCGGCACGCACGACAGCACTACGGCATACAGCAAAAACTCAACAGAAAATTATGTGAAATTGTTTGGAATTCCCGTGTTCGATTCCGGGAAATACGCAAAAACGCAATCGCTCACACTGCCGGAGCAGCTTAATGCGGGTGTAAGATATCTTGATTTGCGCTTTTGCGCGAAACAGGGCGAGCTTCTTCTCTGCCACGGCAATAACGAAAAGGCGGCCCCCGTAAACGGCGCGGTGAAAATTCTGAGTTATCTGAACCCTTTGCTTATTCTGTTAAATATCCCTTCTTTGAGCCTGGATATGGAGTTTTACGCTTATGAAAATGAAGAATGTACCGTTAATATAACCTGCGACAGCGTCTTTGAGCAAATAAAAGAGTTTTTAAATGAAAATCCGAGCGAAACCGTTATTATCACCGCAAAAAAGGAAAACGGCGATGAAAAAGAATTTCTGACACTTTTCAATAAACAGATACAAAAGCTTAAAACCGAAATTAATCCCGCAACACAAAAAGAGTATTTATATACCGAAAACGGCAGAGGTATATATTCAAAAATGCCTGCTTTATCTGAGGTCAGAGGAAAAATTATTCTTATGACACCTTTTTATGAGGAACTTCAGGCGGGCGATACGCTGGCCGCCGAAAACAAAGCAGGGCAAACCGACTTTATGGGAATAACTTTCAACTATGAAAATCACTGGAGCGTTACCGGCGGCATAAAAGCGCTGTGTGTGAAAAGATTTATCGAAAAACATTCAACCGAAATGAGCAAAGACCCGGAAAAGCATTCAGCTTGTGCAAATGTGCTCAAAACCAACTCAAGCGCCGTTTTAATACAAACCCCTTATGAAATTGAAAAAAAGGTCAGCAAAATCCTTTACAGTCAAAACATATTGGTTAAAGGGCGATATTACGGCTGGATAATGGGAGATTTTATGACTGAGGAAAAGTGCCGTGCGATATGGCAAACAAATTTTTTTGTTTTTGACCGTTAGTTTTTTCAGCGCATTCCGGGCAGCGAAAAACGCTCAAATAAAACTGAAAGATTTTTCACTCCGCCGCTTTGAAATTATAGAGCGGTTTTATAATCTTGATTATATCGGCGGTGGGAGAAATGTTGTTGACAATATCATCCATTGTTTTATATGCCATAGGGCTCTCGTCAAGCGTTTTCCCGTTCACGCAGGTGGTGTAAACGCCTTTCATGCTCTCGGCGAATTCCTCCACTGTAAATTTTTCCTTCGCCTGAGTTCTGGAGTAGAGTCTGCCCGCGCCGTGAGGAGCGGAGCAGTTCCAGTCCTCATTGCCTTTGCCGACGCAGATAAGCGAGCCGTCGCGCATATTTATGGGGATGAGCAGCATTTCACCCTCCTTCGCGGAGACCGCGCCTTTCCGGATAATATTGCTGTTGTGGTCAATGTAGTTATGGACAGTCTCAAAGTATCCGAAATCCTCAACCTCTTTGCGGAAAAGCGCGTTCAGGATGGTTTTTGCCATCATATATCTGTTTTTGACGGCGAACTCCTGACAGGTTTTCATATCTTTAAGGTAATCGCTTCTGTATTTGCCCTCAAGAAAACATAAATCTCTCGGTATGGGCGACTCTGCGAGTTCGTAATTGCGCCGCAGTTCCTTTATTGCCGCCTGTATTTCGGTGCGCCTGCCCGCCGCCTTGTATTCGTCAATTATTTGCTGCTGTTTTTCAAAGAGCTTATCCATACCCCTGTGAATATCGAAAGCGAGTTTCTGATAAAGCTCGGCGACCTGCTTGCCGAGATTCCTCGACCCGGAGTGAATTACAAGATATTTGCAGCCCTCATCATCCTCGTCAATTTCAATAAAGTGGTTGCCGCCGCCGAGAGTGCCGATACTGCGCTCAAGCCGTTTTACATCCTTAAGCTC
>ONON01000084.1 GCA_900319455.1 uncultured Eubacteriales bacterium | reverse complement strand
CCCGGAAATTCATAAAGCATAATCGGCAGTTCGGTAAGGCAGCATAAATCATAAAGATATTTAAACAGCCTTTCATTATCATTGCCGTAACCTTTTGTTATAAAGACAAGGCCGTCAACACCTGTTTGTTCTATCCTTTTAACCTCTTCAACCTGTCCGTCCCACGACGGTTCAAGGTTTGCCGTGGCGAAAACGGAAATTCCGCCGGCGTTTTTAACGGCGAGTTTTGCGAGCTTTTCCCTTTCATCAAGTGTAAGCGATGACATTTCAGATGAGCCGCACACGGCGAAAAGATGCTGCGGATTTTTTGAGGCCTGCCACTGAACATACTGTTCATAAACTTTGTAATCTATGCTTTTATCTTCATTGAACGGTGTGAGCAAAAGCGAATAAACGCCTGAAAAAGAGTTGAATTTTTGCATTTTTATTAACCTTCTTAAATATATTTTGTTATGGAAAAATTGTTTAAAACATCAAACAAGCAGGTATGCCCGGTAAGGCACGCCTGCTTAAGCTTATTTTATTTGTCGCTGAGAAGTTTTGCGAGCTCCTCCATAAAAGTATTAATATCTTTAAACTGTCTGTAAACAGAGGCAAAGCGAACATAAGCGACTTCGTCGATTTTTTTAAGCTTCTCCATCGCAAGTTCACCGATGCGGTCTGATGTAACCTCGCGGTCAAGAGAATTCTGAAGAACAGCCTCTATATCGTTAACGGCCGTTTCAAGGGTTTCGAGTGAAACGGGGCGTTTTTCGCATGATTTAAGCATACCGTTAAAGAGCTTGTTCCTGTCAAAAACTTCACGCGATTTATCTTTTTTGACAACAATAACCGGCACACTCTCAATAATTTCATAAGTGGTAAATCTTTTGCCGCAACTTATGCATTCTCTGCGGCGGCGGATACGCTCGCCTTCATCCGTGGGGCGCGAGTCAATAACTTTGCTTTCTTCAAAACCGCAAAAAGGACACTTCAAACAATATCACCCTTTCATGAAAAATACGCAACTTATTGCGTTATACAAATTTGATTATACCATATTTATTATGTTTTGCAAGAAAATTTTTGAAATTTAAAAATAATCGGCTTTTTTTAACTAATTTGCAATTTTCACTTGTATTTATTGTTTTTTGCATTTATAATAACAACATATATAATCCGGAGCATTATTGTATTCAATTTATAATGCTCTTCCGAAAGAAGGCGGAGTGAATTATGCTCGGCTCCTATGTCAGAGTAAAGGTTACCAACCCTATTCATTCCCTGAACACGCAATTCGGATTTGATTACAAGCTGAACTATGGCACCATTGAAGGCAAAAAAGTTTTCGGCTCCTCCCCTGCCTGCGCTTATATTCTCGGCGTTAATCAGCCTGTGCGCACTTATGACGGCAGAGTTGTGGCGGTTCTCAAACGCAGCGACGGCACATCGGTTTATATCGTTTCACCCAAAAATATGAAATTTGTTTTTCATCAGATTGCTGACGCAGTCTCTTTTGCGGAAGATGAGAATAATTACAAACTCGAATGCCTTTACGAACGCTCCTGCGGAGCGGTTGTTTACCGGATTATCAACGGTGAGCTTCGCTACCTGCTGATTAAAAACCGCAGAAGCACACACTGGGGTTTTCCTAAAGGCCATAACGAAAAGGGAGAAACTTCCGAACAGACCGCTGCAAGGGAAGTTCTTGAGGAAACGGGAATACACATCAGAATCATTCCCGGTTTTGCCCTCAAATCCGAGTATTCAATTCAGGGTAAAATTGAAAAATCTGTTATTATTTTTCTCGCGTCAACCAAAGACACTCAGACGGTTATTCAAAAAGAAGAAATTGAAGATTATGTATGGCTGAATTATGATAAAGCCATACAAACCCTTAAATTCATAAATGACCGTAATATTCTGAGAAACGCTGATGAATTTATTGCGCGCCATAATCTTGTTACATTATGATAAGGCTGCGTTTCGCATTCGGAAAGGTGGGAATGTGATTGGCAGAATATATTGCCGATGCGGCAGTTTCGGCGTTCGGTGGCAAATTTCCCAATGAGTTAATTGTTTTTCTCATCTCAATGCTTCCGATTGTCGAACTCAGAGGCGGAATGTTTGCGGCAAAGCTTTTTGAAATCGATTTTTTTAAAGCGTTTTTAATATGTTATACCGGTAATATGCTTCCGGTACCGTTTATACTTTTATTTATCCGCAAAATTTTCGGCTTTTTGAAAAAAAAGAAAAAGTTCTCGGCTCTTATTAAAAAGCTTGAAGATAAAACCTATCTTAAAAGTGATAAAGCCCTTCGCTGGAAGGGCCTCGGTTTACTTTTTTTTGTTGCTGTTCCGGTTCCCGGAACAGGCGGATGGACCGGTTCGCTTATCGCCGCGCTGCTTGAAATGAAAATCAGAATTTCTTTCCCGTTAATCGCTCTCGGAGTATTTATTGCCGATTTGATTATGGGAGGATTGCTTTACGGCATTCTCGGTTCTGTTGTTTAAAAAATTAAAAAGAGAAGGTTTCGCGCCTTCTCTTTTTTTATGCATTATAATATTTAAAAATCGGAAGCAAGGTGTTTACAACAATTTCCGCGTTCAGCTTAGTGTTTTCGTTTGCCCATTTAAGTATCTCGTTTTTTACTCCGCCAACGGCAAAAACCAAAACATAATTCGCTTCCTCATCGGATGATATTCGACAGTTATCTCGCAACAGCGCGTAAGCGTCGTTTCTGTATTTATTTGAAATTCTGTTCATAACGCCGTTGTAAACGGGATTAAATGAAATGATACCCGTATAATAATCCCTGTCTTCTTCCAAATATTTAAAAACATTCGAAATAAGGGCGAAAATGCAATCGGGGTTTGAATATATTTCACAATGCTCGCCAATTATTCTGACGAGGCGGTTGTATTCATCATCAATAATCTGGTTAATTACATCATCAAGAGATTTATAATGTGAATAAAATGTGCCTCTGCTTATGCCCGAAGTGTCTATAACCTCAGTAACGGTAATTTTTTCAAAATCCTTTTTCGCAACAAGATTCATCAAAGCGTGCTTAATAAAAATTTTGGATCTCACCGCGCTTTTGTACTCCTGCTTTGCCATACTGTTTTCACCTCGGTTTTTTTCATAAGTTTTTTACATTATATATGTTAATTTCTTTTTTGTCAATAAAAAAAGGCGAAATTACGGCTTTTTAATAAATTATTTACAATTCGCTGTTGATATGTCAGCTTTTTTCACTCAATATTTTTTCGTAGCAGGCAATCTTTATGCAAACACAAAGAATTTCAACGGCAAGCGAAAGGTCATCAACCGAAGGGTATGTCGGAGCAATTCTTATATTGCGGTCATCCGGGTCAATTCCGTATGGGAATGTCGCTCCGGCGTCTGTAAGTTTCACACCGGCATCGGAACAAAGGCTTACAACCCTTTTGGCGCATCCGTTGAGAACATTGAGGCTGATAAAGTATCCGCCTTTCGGGCAGGTCCAGTCGCTTATGCCTTTGCCTTTCAGGTATTTATCGAAAGCGTCAAGAATCAGTTCAAATTTGGGTCTTATTATTTCCGCGTGTTTTTTCATATGATTGTGAATGCCCTGCGCGTCTTTGAAAAAATGCGCGTGACGCAGCATATTCATTTTATCATGACCGATTGTCTGAATAGTCATTCTTGTTTTAATTTCGGCTATATTTTCATCCGAAGCGGCAAGCACCGCGACGCCCGAACCGGGGAATGTAATTTTTGATGTTGAAACAACTTCAATGAAGTGATCCTCTGTGCCGTATTCTTTGCAAACATCAAATATATTGAGAAGGCGGTCGTCTTCATCATAAAGCGGATGAACAAAATAAGCGTTATCCCAGATCACCCTGAAATCCTCAGCGGCGGGTTTAAGCGATGCAAATCTTTTGACAACCCTGTCGCTGTAAGTAATGCCGTTGGGGTTTGAATATTTAGGCACACAGAAAACGCCCTTGACATTCTCATCTTTTATGTATTCCTCAATCATATCCATATCCGGGCCTTCATCGTTCATCGGGATATTAATCATCTCAATGCCGAAAAGCTCGCAAATTGAAAAATGTCTGTCATAGCCGGGAACAGGGCAAAGGAATTTTACTTTATCCAGCTTGCACCAAGGGGTTTTGCCGGACGCCCCGAAAAGCATACACTGCGAAATATAATCAAACATTACATTAAGGCTTGAATTGCCGAAAATAATAAGGTTCTTTTTCGGTACCTCAAGCAATTCCGAAAAAATCGATTTACATTCATCAATCCCGTCAAGAAGGCCGTAGCTGCGGCAGTCAATACCGCTCTTGCTTAAAAAGTTGCCCATATATTTCTGTTCAAGTATTTCGCCCGAAAGTTTGAGCTGCATAGCGCCGGGTTTGCCCCTTGACATATCAAGATGCCTGTTCATCGATTTGAAAGTTTCATATTCTTCATACAGCGCGCTGAGGTGTTCCTTTAACTCATCGGCGGTAAGATTATGCATATCCATTTCAAATTTCCTCCAAAATCAAGAGAATTATGTGTTTAATATTATATTATCGGCCTCAATTTTGCAAGTTTTTTTGACGCAACTTGCAAAATTCTTTATATTCAACTAAAAATCACAAATCAGACAGTCAAATTTGTGCAACCTGACTTTATTTACATTTAAAAAAGAAAAGACAATAAATAGATTGATTTTTAATATATAAATATGATATTATAAATTAAATATTTTCTGGATGTGTTCATTATGAAAAAAATTCTTGTTGCCGATGATGAATCATTAATCCGCAGGCTGATTTGTGATTTTCTTCATAAAAGCGGTTATTTGACTGTTGAAGCCGAAAACGGCTCAAAAGCCTTGGAAGCGTTTGAAAACAATCCGGACACCGCTCTTGCCGTTCTTGATATTATGATGCCCGAGAAAGACGGCTGGGAGGTATGCGCCGCCATAAGAGAAAAATCTGATATACCGATTATTTTACTTACCGCAAGAAGTCAGGAATTTGACCAGCTGAAAGGCTTTGAAGCGGGTTGTGATGAATATGTTACCAAACCATTCAGCCCCGGTGTTCTTGTTAAAAGAATTGAGGCACTGCTGAAAAGAACAGAAAACACAGGGCCTTTAAATTCCGATGATTTTATCATTATCGGCTCCTTGAAAATCAACAAACCCGCTCACGAAGTTACTTTGAACGGCAATGCGGTTGAATTCACAATCAAAGAATACAATATTCTTGTTAAGCTTGCCGAAAATCCGGGCAGAACATTTTCAAGAGATCAGCTTCTTGACGATATTTGGGGGATGGATTTTGTCGGAGACGCCCGCACTGTTGACTCCCATGTGGCCAGGCTCAGAACCAAGCTCGGCGAATGGGGAGAAACCCACCTTAAAACAATTTACGGAATCGGCTATAAAATTGAGGTAAACAAAAATTGAAAAAAGCTCAGAAAAAACGCCCTGTATTAAACAGAATAAGAACAAAAATGTTTATCTCGCTTTTCGCGATACTTACGGTTTTTTTCGGTGTAATCTGTTTTGTCGCGGGTCCCGCCCTCTCCACGGTGTTGATTTATCAGACATATAACGATCTGATTGATATTTCAAATTCCATCGACAGGGTTTCTCCCGGTAGCTCCACCTATTATTTTGACCTTTACTCAATAGCCGTAAACAATAATATCAGCTTTGAGCTTATAAACGCCGACGGCACAATCGCTTACCAGTCATCCGACGGTTACTCGGCGCAAAGCAGCGCGCATATCTATTCCTCAAGCTCTTCGGATTCGGAATACAGTCAGACCGAAAATGTAACAACTTACAACTATGACAGCGGTAACACCGCGACATATGAAAGAAGAAGAAAAATAGCAACAAGCGCCGAGTATCTTGTTTATTCCGACACGCTTTCATCCAATGAAACCGTTCATATTTTCTCATCGGTTGCCGTTATTGACAGCAA
Organism: uncultured Eubacteriales bacterium; assembly: GCA_900319455.1. Taxonomy (GTDB): domain Bacteria; phylum Bacillota; class Clostridia; order Oscillospirales; family Acutalibacteraceae; genus CAG-177. The sequence goes on along the minus strand of ONON01000084.1, from coordinate 15,931 downwards.
TGTCAGAGTTGCCACGCGCGTTTTTATAATGATTTGCGTCTTCATAGCGCTCATTATGCTTTTATTTGTTTACAGGTATATCCACCGTTTTACAAAACCTCTTGAAGAAATGAGCGACATAACCAAAGATATGTCAAACTTGAATTTCGCGAGAAAGTGTAAGCCCTACAGCAATGATGAGATAGGTGAGCTCGGCGACAGCATCAATGTTCTTTCCACAACTCTTGACACAACCTTGCGTGATTTAAGGCAGAAAAACCTTCAGCTTGAAGCCGATATTGAGCACAGGCGTGAGTTCATCAGTAATGTTTCACACGAGCTGAAAACTCCCATAGCAATTATTTCGGGCTACGCGGAAGGTCTTTCATCCGGAATAAGCGACGACCCTCAGGTTATTAAAGAATACTGCGATATAATCAGTGAAGAAAGCAAAAAGATGAACGGTCTTGTTGTTGACCTGCTTGAGCTTTCAAAGCTTGAAAACATTACGGAAACCTTTAATCCCGTAAATTATAATATCGGTGAACAGATAGCTGTTGTTATTTCGCATTTTTCACTGCTTATTTCTGACAAAAACATCAGTCTGACCAATAACATACCTTCTGACTTATTCTGCTATGCCGAAAAAGATAAAATTGAGATTATTCTGAAAAACTATATTTCAAACGCCGTTTCACACTGCAAAAATGAAATGAGGATATGTTTTGATTATGAAGAACTCAGCGACAGATATGTTATTAAAGTTTTCAACACCGGCGACAACATTGACGAAAGCGATATAAACAGAATCTGGGAGAGTTTTTACCGCGCCGACAAAGCGCATTCCAGAAACGAAAACAGATTCGGGCTCGGGCTGTCTATAGTCAAAGCTATTGCCGATAAGCACGCGATGAACTGCTCTGTTCACAATGAACCGGACGGCGTTACATTTGATTTTGAAGTCTCCAAACCCATAAATCTCTGAGGAATTAAAATGCGTTTTACAAAATCCGTAAAATCCGAATATACAATTTTCAAGGCGTTAACCGCGCTGCTGTTGTTATTAATTATTCCGGCTGTTTTCTGCGGGTGTAAAATGACAAAAAGCAAAAATGTTGTTGTGCTTAACACAATCTCGGATGTTTCCGAAAACTATGAGATACACTGTTCAAGAGAAGACAATCTCAAAGCACATCCTGTTTTGTCATCCGGTTTTATAGAACTTGCCGTTGACACCGAAAACTGCTCTTTTTCAATAAAGCACAAAGACGAAACCTCGGGCGGTGATTATTACTGGAGCGCCCTGCCTGTTTTGGCCGAGGGAAAATACGCCGGTAAAGACACAAAAGACGCAAGTGTTGTAAGCATTGAGGTTTTGGGCGGAACCGATTTATATTCACTTAACTCACAGGATAATTCCGTCGAATATAAAAAAGCGTTTTATGATTTGATTGATAACGGCGCGGTTTTCACTTATAATATTTATGCCAATAAAGAAACGGCCGATAAACCCGTTTTATCCGAAAGCGACATAGCCTTCAGCGTCAGACTGACCGTAACGCTTTCCGACGGCAGTATGTATGTAAACTGTGAACACAAAAACCTTTCAGGCAACAAAAACGCTAAAATCACCAAAATCAACATTTTAAACTGGTTCGGCGCATATAACACATCCGATAATGATGACTTTTTATTTGTACCTGACGGTTGCGGCGCCGTAATAAAAACGGCGGTTAAAGACGACTCGTTTGAAAAACTTACTTTTTCGGTTTACGGCAGTGATATTTCCGTAAACAGCAATGCAGGCAATGTCGCGCTGTTCCCGGCATACGGAATGAAGCATTCATCACGCGCCTTTGTAGCGCTGATTACCAAAGGCGACAGTGTTGCGGAAATTTACGCCGATAAAGCGACATCCGGTAATAAATACAACACTGTCAGCTCGGGCTTCAATATTACACCTTATATTTATGACGGCAAAACTCTTACCGTTTCCCGTAACAGCTACCCCGACAGCGGCGGAATTGAAATCTGTTACAGGTTTTTGTCGGGCAGCAACGCCGACTGTTCGGGTCTTGCCTCCGCCTGTCGCGAACAGTTAATCAGAAACTCCGTTATTTCCACAAGAAGCATAAGGAACAGCGGCGTTTTGCCGTTTAATCTTTCTGTTATAGCAACCGGATACGCTTCATTCAAAGATGTTTTTACAATTCCTGTCAGCGTAACCGATACCGAACAGGCATCCGATATGGTAACCAGAATGAAGAACAAAGGAATTAATAATATAAATTTGCGTTATATCGGTGCTTTCAGCGGAGGAATAAACCAGAAAGATATTTCAAATTCATCTCTTTTGCGCAAACTCGGTTCAAAAAAAGATTTCAGGGATTTATATACTTATATAGATACTCAAAATATGAATCTGTTTTTGGATATAAATCTTCTTGAAGCTTCAAATGGGCTGTCAAAGCGCGAAAAAGCTGTTTCAATTTACGGCAAACATCTTGAAAACAGTGTTGAAAATCCGTTTGCCCAATTCAGCCCTGCGGATTATTTCTCAAAAGAGTACCGTGCGCCGTCAACTCTCCCCGAGCTTACCGAAAAAATACTGATAAACACAAGAAACTGCAGTTTTTCGGGCTTTTGTTTAAATGACATCGGCTCGTTGCTTTACTCCGATTTTTCAACAGACGGATATGACAGGGCAACAGTGCGGCAGCTTATTACCCAGGCTGTTACGCCTTTAACAACAAACAAAACAACAATGGTTGACACCGGCAACATTTACATGCTTAAAAACGCCGATATTGTTGTTAATATGCCTCTCTCAACTCAGGTAACACCTACGGGAGCGTATGAAGCAGTGCCGTTTCTTCAGATGCTTGTTCACGGCACCGTTGATTATTCGGGAGAGCCTATCAATCTCAGTGTAAATTCTGAGGAAACAATGCTTAAATATATTGAATACGGCGCATGCCCTCATTTTGAATGGGGTTATAATCCCCTTGATGAAAAAGATGAAAAGTATTATTATGACGGCTGGGTAAACACGGCATCGGAGTTTTATGAAAAAGCCAATTCGGTGCTTTACGATTTAAGGAGCGTCAGAATCACCGAGCATTCAATGGTAAGCGACGGCGTTTTTCTGACACAATATGAAAACGGCTCCATGATTTACGTAAACTATACCGATAAAGACTACACCGTTTCCGGCGTGGTTGTCGGTTCAAGAGATTTTGAAAGAATCAATTAAATTCAGGAGGTTTAAGATATGCCATATATCTGCACAACAACAAATGTCGGCATTTCAGCCGAAAAAGAAAAGGTGTTAAAGCAAAAACTCGGTAAAGCCATTGAATTGCTGCCGGGTAAGAGCGAAAGATGGCTTATGCTTTCTTTTGTTCCGGAGACAAAAATGTATTTTCACGGTGACTCTGACAATATGGCGTTTGTTGATGTCAGTATTTTCGGCAAATCATCACCGCAGAACTATCAATCACTCACATCCGAAATCACAAAAATCTTAAATGAGGAACTCGGTATTGAAAAAGACTGTATATATGTAAAATATGAAGAGAGCTCTTACTGGGGCTGGAACGGCTCTAATTTCTGATAAATAAAATATGAGCATAAAAAAGCATGAGCTTGTTTTAGCCGCGCTCGGTTTGATTTTAACAGGCGTGATTATTATTTGCGCCGCTTTTGACACACCCGGATTAAAAGCGGAAGAAAAAAGCGACTATGATGTTATTGTTATTAATCAGGAAACTCAAACAGAAGTGATTGTTGATAAATTTCTTCCGGACGGTGAGTATTCAACAGATTTAACCGAAACACAATTTAATGAGAGCAATCTCAAAATCAACATCAACACCGCGTCCGCCGAGGAACTGACCGCGTTAAACAATATCGGTGCTCAGCGTGCCGCCGACATAATCGCTTACAGAGAGCAGTATAACGGTTTTGACACCGTTGAAGAACTTACAAACATTTACGGTATAGGCGAAACAACGCTTGAACAGATCAGGGATTACATTACAGTTGAATAGAATGAAAGGATTTGATTTAATTGGAAAACACAAAATTTTCGCAGTTATATAAAACACCCGAAGAATTTGACGGCAAAACCGTTTCGGTATGCGGTTGGGTCAAAACAATCCGGGACTCAAAAAACATCGGCTTTATCGCTCTTAACGACGGCTCCTGTTTCAACAATGTTCAGATTGTATTTGAAACAGATAAAATCCCGAATTATAAAGAAATAGCAAAGCAGAATGTCGGAGCGGCGCTTAATGTTACCGGCAGATTTATTCTTACTCCCGACGCGGGTCAGCCGTTTGAGATAAACGCCGATGATATTTCCGTTGCGGCCGCATCATCACCCGACTATCCCCTTCAGAAAAAGCGGCATTCGCTCGAATATCTTCGCACAATTTCACATATCAGACCTCGCGCCAACATTTACAGCGCCGCGTTCCGTGTTCGTTCGCAGGCCGCTTTCGCCATTCACCGGTTTTTCAACTCGCAGGGATTTGTTTACGCTCACACTCCCCTGATTTCCTGCAGTGACTGTGAAGGCGCAGGTGAAATGTTCCGGGTAACAACTCTTGACCTTGAAAACATACCGAGAGATGAAAACGGAGAAATTGATTATTCTCAGGATTTCTTTCAGAAACAGGCATATCTTACGGTATCCGGTCAGCTTCAGGCTGAGGCAATGGCTCTGGCTTTCGGCAATGTTTACACCTTCGGACCTACATTCCGCGCTGAAAAATCCTACACGCAGCGTCACGCCGCGGAATTCTGGATGGTTGAACCCGAAATGGCGTTTACAGACCTTAACGGAGATATGGAAAACGCCGAAGCTATGATAAAATATGTTATAAAATATGTTATGGATACCTGCCCTCAGGAGCTCGCTTTTTTCAATCAGTTTGTGGATAAAGGACTTATCGACAGGCTGAATTCCGTAGTCAATTCAGAATTCGGCAGAATTACATATACCGAAGCTGTTAAGATTCTTGAGGAGAACAATGATAATTTTGATTATAAAGTAAGCTGGGGCTGCGACCTTCAGACCGAACACGAAAGATACCTTACGGAACAGGTTTTCAAGCGCCCTGTTTTTGTCACGGATTACCCTAAAGAAATCAAAGCATTTTATATGCGGCTTAATGATGACGGCAAAACAGTTGCCGCAATGGACTGCCTTGTTATGGGCATAGGCGAAATCATAGGCGGCAGCCAAAGAGAGGAAAGGCTTGAACTTCTTGAAAAGAGAATTGAAGAATTAGGTCTTGAGAAAGACAGCTATGAATGGTACCTTGACCTTCGCAGATACGGCGGAGTAAAACACAGCGGTTACGGCCTCGGCTTTGAAAGGCTTGTAATGTACCTCACCGGCATTTCAAACATCAGAGATGTTCTGCCTTTCCCGAGAACAACCGGTTCAGCCGATCTTTAAAAAAACAGAGCTTACGGAAGAAAAACCGTAAGCTCTTAAAATTTTGGTTTTTAATTTATTGTTTATTATAATATTTTTCAGTCGCTGTAAAATATGACCTTATATAACCGTCAGATGATAAAAACACAATCTCACCCGTTGATTTAATAAAATAAACCGTGTCGCCGTCGTTGTCATCACTTTCAGGCTTGCTCAACGCGTTGGGGTTTGTTATAACCGCCGAAGCCGCGGCTTCATAAGCCTCTTTTGATGAAAACCCCATTTCAATACCGTGCTTTTCATAGTGCGATGTGAGCAGCTTATCGTTACGGAACCTGTAAGCGTAAGCCTGAGTATAAACAGGCTGTGTGTAATAATATGTTTCGTAAGCTGTTGCGGCAGGTTGAGTATAATCTGTTAAAATCTCTGTTATTTTTTTTGTTTCCGGTTCAGATTCGGTTAATTCGATTTCCTGTGTTTGCCCGGCTGTCACAAGTTGATTAAAAGTTACATCCTCATTCCGCTCATTGTCGGTATTTTTAAAATATTTGCCGGCAAAAACAGCGATTATAATAAGAGGAACAAGGCAAATCAAGGCAATAAAAGTCTTAAAATTTCTTTTGCCCGAGGAAGCCGGCGGCACATATATAACGGACTTATTGCTTTGCCTGAAATCCTTTTTTTTATTTTCAGTTAAACCGGTATTTAACCTGTTGTTTTCAACAGAAGTGTTGTCTGAAGCCTTTTTCCGCTGACGGAATTGTTTTTATTATTGTTTATTTTTCTGCATTCTTTACATCTTTTGGGCAAACTCAAACCTTTACTTTTATAAAACTCAATTTCGCCCTCGGTAAGATTAAATTTCTTTCCGCACTGCTTGCACTGACAAATCATAAAGATAACCTCATTGAGTAATTTTGAACAGATTTTAATATATTTTCCTGAATTTTTCAATATTTTCTGAGAATATATTGTATTTTTTAAATTTTTTTTACAATATATATTGATTTTTTATTTAATTAATGATAAATTAAATCAGTAAGAAAAAATTGTCTTATATTGGAGGTAATCAGAGTGGAGAAACTTAAAAAGATTACAGCACTTATTCTTGCGGTTATAATGTTAATGTCAATTCCCGTTTTCGCGTTCGCTGACGGTGAAGAAGCCGAAGAACCCGTTGCTGTCAGCAGCGGCAATGTCGCAACAATGTACATTATCTACTCACCCGCAAACAAACGCGAACCCCATGTTTGGATTTACCTTGTAAACCAGACAAACAGTCCCCTTGAGTTCGGTCATTGCACCGTTCCCGCAGGCGGATGCATCTCAGTCGGCAATTTCCACGACAGAGGCAGCGGTGAAGGCATCCATTACAACCTTGAAAGATACTGGGTTAAACCCGCGACTTATGAAAGATCTTATTATCTCAAAACCAATGTTTCCGCTTCCGAATTGAGAAGATGCGGCAACGCGATGAGATTCCTCAACCACTGGGATTATGTTTTCTGCAACTGCAGTATGTTCGCAACAACAATGTGGAACATCTGCTCACCCAGAAAAATCCTCCACCTCGGTTTCCCCCATGTTACTTTTGTTGAAATGCTTCTTTGGGGTGCCAAAAAGCTTGATTTCACAATCAGCAAAGTCGGCAGCGCCGGCAGCGTTTACAAATACACCAAAGAAGGCGCCGAACCCGTTAAATACGCCGTTGTTCTTACAAACTGGGGCGTTTAATCAAAAATCATTCTTACTCCCGCCCAACGGCGGGAGTTTTTCATTTTTAAAACGACAAAATACCGGAGAGCAATTAATTGTTAAAAGCTCTCCGGTTAATTGTTAAACCGTGTTATTTTGTGCCGAATATTCTGTCACCGGCATCACCGAGACCCGGGCATATATAAGCGTCGGAGTTGAGCTGCCTGTCAAGGTTGCCTATATAAATCTGAACATCCGGATGCTCTTTTGAAAGCCTTTCAAGGCCTTCCGGAGCGGCTATGATGCACATAAATTTAATGTTTCTACCGCCCAGTTTTTTTATCTGATTAACCGCGTCAACCGCTGAACCGCCGGTAGCGAGCATAGGGTCAAGAAGAATAATTGTTCTTTCTTCAATCGGCCTCGGCAGTTTGCAATAATAAGGAACAGGCTCGTGAGTTGTTTCATCACGGTACATACCTATATGGCCGACCTTTGCCGTAGGGCAAAGCGAAAGAATACCGGGTACCATACCGAGACCCGCTCTCAAAATCGGAACAATGGCGATTTTTCTGCCGGCAATCATGGGAGAAATGCAGGTTTCAATGGGGGTGTCAATTTCAACATCCTCAAGAGGAAGGTCTGAGAGAGCCTCATAACCTTCAAGCATTGCAATCTCTTCAACAAGATGGCGGAACTCGTTTGTTCCCGTTCTTTTATCTCTGAGTAAAGAGATTTTGTGTTTAATGAGCGGATGCTCCATTATAACTACATTATTCAAAACAATAACCCTCCGTTATCAATTATTTTCTTCAAGCGCCGTTATAAGATCTATTCTTCTCTGATGCCTTTCATCGCCGCTGAAAGGTGTTGAAAGGAACAAATCAACAAGTTCTATACCTTTTTCCGCGGAAACAACCCTGCCGCCCAGACAAAGGATGTTGGCGTTATTGTGGAGCCTTGTCATTTCAACTGAAAAATTATCGGAACAGCAGGCGGCTCGAACGCCTTTAATTTTGTTGGCGGCAATGGAAATGCCGATTCCCGTGCCGCAGAACAGCAATCCAAGCTCACATTCACCGCTTACAACAGCGTCGGCAACTTTTTTTGCGTAAACAGGGTAATCAACAGATTCGCTGCTGTATGCACCGAAATCTTTATATGCAATATTCTTTTCATAAAGGTGTTTTAAAACCGCTGTTTTAAGTTCAAATCCGCCGTGATCGCATCCTACAGCTATCATATCAATTCTCCTTTTTCTTTTTTAATTCTCTTTCCGCCTGAGACGGTCTTAAATACACAGGGTTAAGCTCTGCCGCGCCGCAAGGCTCCGCCTGAAGCTTCAATGCGGCGGAAACAGCGCCGTATGCACGCTGAAACCTTGTTTGTTCACAAGCAAGGTAAACATTCGCGAGCCTGTCTTTTAAATATGAATAAGAGATTTGCGCCCCGTCGCCTGTAAGTAAAATATTATCATTAAATTCTTTCAATATATTGTATAACTCTTCAAGCGAAATTGCAACATCGGGCGTCAATCTTTTTATCAATTTGCCGCTGCATTTATACAAAGCGTTATATACCTGTGAGCATCTCGCGTCCATAACACAGCAGATAATTCCGTTAAAATCCTCCGAATTATATGCCATTGCGTCAAGCGTGGAAATACCGAAACAAGGCTTGTTTCGCGGTTGAGCAAGACCTTTTACCGCCGAAATTCCTATTCTGATGCCTGTAAACGAACCCGGACCTACGGTTACGCAAAAGGCGTCAATATCTTTTATATCTGTTCCCGCGTTTTTCAAAACGGAATGAATCATCGGCATCAGCGTTTCGCTGTGGGTAAGCCCGACATTCACAAAGGATTCGGCAACCAGCTTTTCATCTTGTGTTACGGCAGCGCTTGCGGATTTCGCGGATGAATCAACAGCCAATATCTTCAAGGTTTTCTCCCCTTCCCGCTTTTATAATTCTCTCATTTTCATCATCTGTTTTTTCTATATATACCCTTATGCAGTCATCCGGTAAAACATCAACAATGTTCTCGCTCCACTCAATAACAATAACAGCTTGGGTGTCAAGATAGTCAAAATAACCGGTTGAGTATAAATCCTCTGTTCCCGTTATTCTGTACATATCAAAATGATATACAGTTTTTGAGTTTTCTTTATATTCGTTAACAATGGCAAAAGTCGGGCTGAAAACTCTGCAGTTAATACCGTACCCCCTGACCAAGCCCCGCGTGAACGCGGTTTTGCCCGCGCCGAGGTCACCGAACAGAGCTACCACGCTGCTTTCTTTAAGGGATTTTCCGAGGTATTCCCCCGCTTCTTCTGTCTGTTTTATACTTGTTGTTCTTAATGTTTTCATAACCGCTCCCGAAATTGATTAATTTATTATATCATATTTAATTTCAATATCAACGATTTTACTTGAATTAATCTTTAATTCAATATATAATATATGAACATAATAACTTGACAAAGGCGGTGAGGTGTTGAAACCAACCGGTGAAATTAAATATTTTTTCAAAGAAACAGATTGGGTTCTTTACCTTGCCTGTATTATAACCTCCGTTTTCGGCGCGTTTATGGTTTACAGCGCAACATATAACACAATTCCCGAAGACAGTGTTATTGCAAGAGAATGTGTTTCAACAATCGCGGGCTCTGTTTTGGGAATTATAATCTGTTTTGTAATATCACTGTTTGATTATGAAGTCATAATGCGGCTCTCGCCGTTTATCTCAGCCGTTTGCCTGCTGTTTATGATTTCACTTTTCAAATTCGGTCAGTCACCTTCAAACAGAAGCGACGCCATTTGCTGGCTTTATTTTAACATTGCCGGTTTTAAAATCAGCTTTCAGCCTTCTGAGTTGTTGAAAACAGGGTTTATAATCAGCTTTACAACTCATATTGACGCTGTAAGAGATAACATCAACAGCTTAAAAAATATACTGTTTCTCGGCATTCACGGTATTATTCCGATAGGTCTTGTTATTCTGACGGGTGACTTGGGTTCGGCTCTTGTGTTTGTTGTTATTTTTATCGGAATGATGTTCCTTGCTGGCGTTCATCTTAGGTATTTTATCGCGGGCGCGGCGGCGGTTACGGCAGCCATTCCCGTTCTCTGGATAAAATTCTTTTCAACATTTCAAAAAAACAGGCTTCTGGCAGTATATTACCCTTCCGCATTAACCAAAGAGACTTATGAAGCAGTTATTTACCAGCAGGCAAGAGGGCTTAAAGCGATCGGTTCCGGTATGCTGACCGGGCAGGGCTACCTTAAAGGAGCTCTTACACAAAGCGGATATGTTCCCGTAACGGAGAGCGATATGATAATAACGGTTATAGGTGAAGAACTCGGATTTATCGGCTGCCTCGCTGTTTTGGGAATTTTGACATTTATAGTTTTCAGGTTGGCGAAAGACGGCAGAAAATCAAGCAATTTATCAGGTTATCTTCTTTGCACCGGCGCGGCGCTTATGATTGCGGCGCAATCGGTAATCAATATCGGAATGTGCCTGAGCCTTCTGCCCTGCATAGGCATTACTCTGCCGTTTATCAGCAGCGGCGGAACATCAAATATGTGCATTTATTTTGCCATCGGCGTCGCGATGAGTGTTTACAGACGCTGCAGTGAAAGGAACCCCGTTAATTTCAGGGTGCGCAATATTAGCACACCTTTCAGAGAAATATAATATAAAATCAACAAAAAGGCTGAGCCGTTATGAGGTTCAGCCTTTAAATATTATGTAAACAATGTGCATCCCTGCTCGCGGAACCGTTCAATCATTTCGCGGGCTTTTTCCGTTGTAATACCGTAGTATTCACTCAGGCACTCAACACAGCAAAACTCACTTGCCCCGCGGTTGACCATTTTTTTGTAAAAGCCTATATCATCGGGAGTAAGTTCTTTGCCGCAAGTCAGACAGTAATCCATATTATTTTGCGAGTTTGCATATATAAACTTCACAGCTGTGCGCTTTAAGACTGTGACGGATAAACTCCTTTTTAACGCCGATAACTTCATCTGTGAAGCAATCCTTCATTTCAAGACCATAGCCGCTTGATGCGGGAATACCGAGTTCATCAAAAAACAGTTCGCAGCAGCCGTCACTGTCTGAAAGATTGGCAAACATAATCGCGATCTCATTGTTTGAAAGATGTTTGGCAAAAGTAATTCTTTCTTTAACTCCGTTTACGGCAAAAGCGGGCCTTGACTCCTCATCCTGATTGATACGGATTAAGTTTTTATTCTTAATAAGGTTAAGAATGAACGGCTGATCTTTGAGTTTTCTTAAATCCGAACCGAGCATCAGCGGAGATGAGAACATACACCAAATGGCAAAATGCGTTTTATATTCTTCATCGGTGCAGCCGCCGTTGGCCACATTGCCGTCACCGTACATACCGCAGATAAGCATATCAATGTCATTAAAGCAACCGACGCCTGAATAAGCGAGATTGTCTATCTGACTCATCGCAATATCCCTGAACGAACGGAAATTGTCGTTAATGTCACCGGTTGAGCGGAACATATGAGCTCCGGTTGAGCGAATCCATGTGCTTACTTCATCACAGCCCCAGTTACAGGCCGAGAAAAGAATCTCACGGCCGCAGGCTTTAAGAGCCATGCCCATTTTTCTGTAAAGAAGAGGGCCGTTGGCGCTTTGCGGTTTGTAGCAGAAATCGTATTTAAGAAAATCAGCTCCGTATTCGGCAAATGTTTTCGCATCAAGAAACTCGTGGTCAAAACTGCCGGGGTAATCAGCGCAGGTTCTTGTTCCCGCGCAGGAATACATACCGAATTTAAGGCCTTTAGAGTGTACATAATCGCTTACCGCTTTCATTCCATCAGGGAATTTAACGGGATCGGGAACGATTTTGCCTGTTTCGGGGTCGCGTTCACGCAAAGACCAGCAATCGTCAATAACAAGGTAATTGTAGCCTGCGTCAAGAAGTCCGGTTTCAACCATTACATCCGCTGTTTCGCGAATGACTTTATCGCTGATGTTTTCACCGAATGTGTTCCATGTGTTAAAGCCCATAGGCGGTGTTCTTGATAACATTTGATTACCTCCGATTATATTGTTTAACCCTGATTTGCGGTTGTTTTGAGTGTAACATCGTGATAGCCGCCCTCGATAATACTTGTTGAGGAAACAAGGGTGAGCTTGGCATTTTTTTGCAGCTCCGGTATATTGAGAACACCGCAGTTGCACATAGTTGATTTTACTTTATAAAGGCTTTTAAGAACATTGTCATGAAGGGGGCCCGCGTATGTAACATAGGAATCAACACCCTCTTCAAACGAAAGCTTGGATTTACCGCCGAGATCATATCTCTGCCAGTTGCGCGCTCTGTTCGAGCCTTCACCCCAATATTCTTTAACATAAGTGCCGTTAATGTTTATTTTGGGTGTGGGGCTTTCGTCAAACCTTGCGAAGTATCTGCCGAGCATCAGAAAATCAGCACCCATAGCGAGAGCGAGAGTCATATGGTAGTCGTGAACTATTCCGCCGTCTGAGCAAATGGGAACATATATTCCCGTTTTTTCAAAATACTCGTCTCTTGCCGCCGCAACCTCAATAACAGCGGTAGCCTGACCTCTGCCTATACCTTTTGTTTCGCGTGTTATGCAGATTGAGCCGCCGCCGATGCCAACCTTGACAAAATCCGCGCCCGCTTCGGCAAGGAACATAAAACCGTCACGGTCAACAACATTGCCCGCGCCGACCTTTACCGAGTCACCGTATTTGCTTCTGATAAAATCAATAGTCTTTTTCTGCCAGCATGAATAACCTTCGGATGAGTCTATGCAAAGAACATCCGCGCCCGCTTCAACAAGAGCGGGAACTCTTTTCTCATAGTCGATTGAGTTTATGCCGGCGCCGACCATATAGCTTTTATTCGCGTCAAGAAGCTCCTGCGGGTTTTCTTTATGCTGCGAATAATCCTTGCGGAAAACGAGATACATAAGATTGCCGTTTTTGTCAACAATGGGCAGAGAGTTGAGTTTATGCTCCCAGATAATATCGTTAGCCTCTTTAAGAGTGGTATTTTCAGAAGCGCAGATAAGTTTCTCCAGCGGAGTCATAAACTCTGTTACCTTGAGGTCAAGAGGCATACGGCTCACCCGGTAATCGCGGCTTGTAACAATGCCTATCAGTTTGCCGTTCGCTGTGCCGTCTTCGGTAACGGCCATAGTGTTATGACCTTTTTCCTCAAAAAGGTTAAGAACATCGGCAAGCGTTGACTCCGCGTTAAGGTTGCTGTCGCTGACTACAAAACCTGATTTGTATGCCTTTACCCTCGCTACCATATCAGCCTCGTCTTCTATAGACTGAGAACCGTAAATGAATGACATTCCACCTTCACGGGCGAGAGCTATGGCCATAGTGTCGTTTGAAACGGACTGCATTATGGAAGAAACCATCGGAATGTTAAGACTGATTGCCGGTTCTTCCTTGCCTTTGCGGTATTTTACAAGAGGTGTTCTCAGAGAAACATTAGCGGGGATATTCTCTTCCGATGTGTAACCGGGAATAAGAAGATACTCGCTGAAAGTTCTTGAAGGTTCTTCAAAATAAACAGCCATTTTTTCATCCTCTCCTTATTTAAAGTATTTTACTGCTGAATCAAAAATTCCGATATTGTAATTGCCCTGAACATTCATATACAGGCCGTCTGTATAACGTTCCGAATGCCCCATTTTGCCGAACACTCTGCCGTCGGGTGATGTAATGCCCTCAATCGCGAAACGGGAATCATTCGGATTAAACCTGACATCCGATGTGGGTCTGCCGTCAAGGTCAACATACTGTGTCGCTATCTGGCCGTTCTGAGCAAGTTTTAAAATAAGCTCATCAGAGGCGAGAAATTTGCCTTCGCCGTGAGAAATGGGAACGCTGTAAATATCGCCGGGCTGAGTATTCATTAGCCACGGTGATTTGTTTGAGGCAATTCTTGTTCTCACAATTCTTGACTGATGCCTGCCGATTGTGTTAAAGGTAAGCGTCGGGCAGTTTTCATCTGTATCTATAATTTCACCGTAAGGAACAAGACCCAATTTAATAAGCGCCTGGAAGCCGTTGCAAATGCCGCCCATAAGGCCGTCACGGTTATTGAGCAGTTCGTGAACGCCGTCTTTTATTGAGGAATTGCGGAAGAAAGCGGTTATGAATTTGCCCGAGCCGTCCGGCTCATCACCGCCCGAAAATCCGCCGGGAATAAAAATGATGTTTGCCTGTTTTATTTTTTCGGCAAAATACTTAACAGAATCCGAAATACCGGTCGCGGTCAGATTGTTAATTACAATTATTTCGGGCTCCGCCCCTGCCGCCGAAAACGCTTTAGCCGTGTCATATTCGCAGTTTGTGCCGGGAAAAACGGGAATAAGAACTTTAGGCTTCGCGGTTTTGATTGCCGGCGCTTTTCTTTGTTCCGCTTTATACTCAAAAGCGGGTATTTCTTTATCACTCTGCTTTATGTTGCAGGCATAAACACTTTCAAGCTTGTTTTCATAAACTTCAAGAAGCCTGTCAAGCTCTACGGAAGCACCGTTTAAGCTTAATGTTTTTTCAGCCTTTGTGCGGCCTAAAAGAATACCGTCGTTTTCATCGCAGTTAAGTTCAAGAATAAATGAACCGTATGAATAACCGAAGATTTCTTTTAAAGTTATCGCGCTGTCAAATTCAAATCCCAAAGAATTGCCGAAGCAGGCCTTCATTACCGCTTCAGCCGCGCCGCCGAAGCCGGGTGTGCAAGCAGCAAGAACCTTGCCCTGCCTCATAAGAGCGGTTACTTTTTTAAATATTGATTTGACGCTTTCGGCAACGGGAAGACCGTTTTTGTCGTAATCGGGTTTAAGCCAGATAACCTTGTGACCCTCCCCTTTGAATTCGGGAGAAATAACATCTTTATTGTCGCCTGTTGTAACGGCAAAAGAAACAAGTGTGGGCGGAACATCAATGTTTTCAAATGTGCCGCTCATGGAATCCTTACCGCCGATTGCCGCAACTCCGAACTGCATCTGAGCTTTAAACGCGCCGAGCAAAGCAGATAACGGTTTGCCCCAGCGTTCGGGCGACTGCATAGGTTTTTCAAAATATTCCTGGAAGGTAAGGTAAACATCTTTGAACTGCGCGCCGGAAGCAATAAGTTTGCAAATTGACTCTGTAACGGCTAAATACGCGGAGTGATAAGGGCTTTTTTCTGAGATAAACGGGTTGAAGCCCCAGCTCATAAAAGAAACAGTCTGAGCGTTGCTTTTTTCAGAAGAAATCTTGTTAACCATTGCCTGCGACGGAGTAATCTGATTTTTTCCGCCGAAGGGCATTATAACAGTGCCCGCGCCGATTGTTGAGTCAAATCTCTCCGAGAGTCCGCGTTTTGAGCAAACATTGAGATCACCCGCGAGTTTGAGGTATTCTTCTTCAAATCCGCCGCTTATCTTTTTTGAAAAATCCTGCGGTTTTGCAGGCTTTATTGTAATATGCTTATCAGCGCCGTTGGTGTTTAAAAACTCTCTGGAAATATCAACAATATATTTGCCGTTCCATTTCATACGAAGTCTCGGCTCACTCTTAACAACAGCCACCTGAGTAGCTTCAAGGTTTTCGGCAAAAGCGAGTTCTTTAAATCTTTCGGCATCTTCGGGAGCGACAACAACAGCCATTCTCTCCTGCGATTCGCTTATTGCGAGTTCCGTTCCGTCAAGGCCGTCATATTTGCGCGGAACAGCATTAAGGTCAATTTCAAGGCCGTCCGCGAGCTCGCCTATCGCAACAGAAACGCCGCCCGCGCCGAAATCGTT
>ONON01000282.1 GCA_900319455.1 uncultured Eubacteriales bacterium | reverse complement strand
CTTGATGTATGGTAAGCAAATCTGACGATGTTATGCGGCTTTTGGTTTGATGCGAAAACCAATACCGGTTTATGAGTTACTGCCCAACGGCGGGGATTTTTTCTGTCGGTTAAAAACAACAGTTTTTTAAATAATATTCTCCGTTATAATACAATGCGCGCTTATTGCCATTCTTTGCAAAAAAATGCTTGAAATTACAAAACTCATTTAGTAAAATACCTTTTCGGAAGATATATTGAAAAATCAGGTGAAAATTATGAAAAACATTTTTGATGCTCCTTTTTTGAAGGAGATGGAAAGCGCTACCGCCAATATGTACCGTCTGGGCTGGGATGAGCGAAACGGCGGCAATATTTCCTACCTTCTCAATGAAGAGGATGTGGGCGAATACATCTACCTTGAGCATATAATCAGAAAAATTCCCATTGGCTTTGAAGCGCCGGAGCTTGCCGGCAGAATTCTGATTGTAACGGGCACCGGCAAATATTTTAAAAATGTCAAAAGCGACCCCGAAACAAATCTCGGTATTATCCGCATAGGCAAAGACGGTTCCACCGCGGAGCTCCTCTGGGGCTGGGATGACGGCGGCAAATTCACAAGCGAACTGCCCGCTCATCTTATGAGCCACATAGCAAGGCTCTCCGTAAACCCCGAAAACAGAATAATAATGCACTGCCACCCCGATTACACGCTCGCTATGTCTCAACTGCACGAAATTGATGAAAAAAGCTTTACGCGTGATTTGTGGGGCCAGATGACAGAAAGCATTGTAGTTTTTCCCGACGGTGTAGGCGTTTTGCCGTGGATGGTTTGCGGCAATAACGAGATTGGCGTTGCCACCGCGAATAAAATGAAGGATTACCGCCTTGTTATCTGGACTTTGCACGGCATTTACGGCGCGGGCAGAAATATGGATGAAACCTTCGGTTTGATTGAAACTGTTGAAAAAGCCGCGAAACAGTATATTCTTACCTATCGGCTTGAAAAGAAAAACACAATCACGGATGAAAATCTTGCTGAGCTTGCAAAGGCTTTTAATCTGAATTACAGAAAAGATTTTCTTGATTTAAAATAAATTTAATTACGCGCCGTTAATTTTATGATTATCGGCGTTTTTTGTTGAAAACCGTTCTTTTATATGGTAATATATTGAGGTAATCATTTATATCTGAGAGGAATAAAAAATGCTTAAAAAATTAAGAATCACAGCAGCGGCGGCAGGCGGCATCGCGGCTTCGTATTTTGCCGCGGGAGAAATATTTTTCAACCTTTTTCTGACAAGCGGCGGCGTTGAGTTTGCCCGCAGATTTCATTCAAAATCAACAGACGGTGACGAGCAGAACGCTGTTTTTGAAACAAGCCCCGCTGTAAAAGAGGGCGATGAATGGTATGAAAAAAGCGACAAATCGAGAATTGAGGTTTACACGCGCGAGGGCAAAAAACGCCACGCTTTTATGATTAAAGCCGCTCAGCCGTCGCACAAATATGTAATAACCTGCCACGGCTACACATCACAGCCCCGTGAAATGGGCTTTTACGGCTTTGAGTTCAACAAGCGCGGTTACAATGTTGTTTTTCCTTGCCTTGACGGGCATTTTGACAGTGAAACAAAATATATTTCAATGGGCTGGCACGACCGTCTGACCGTCGTCGCTCTCGCGTATTATATTGCCGAAAAGGATCCCGCGGCTCAGATTGTTCTTCACGGCAACTCTATGGGCGGTGCAACCGTAATGATGGCTACCGGCGAAAAGATGCCCGAAAATGTCAAATGCTGCATTGAGGATTGCGGCTACACAAGCGTTTGGGATGAGTTCCGCGTTCAGCTTAAAGAGATGCTCGGCATTCGCAAAATTCCCGTTTTGCAGGCGGCGAACACCGTTGCGAAAATTCACGCGAAATTGGATTTTAAAGAGGCTTCATCACTCAGTCAGGTTCGCAAATCCGTTACACCCACGCTTTTCATACACGGTGAGAGAGATACCTTTGTTCCCTTCTGGATGCTTGAAACAAACTTCAACGCCGCTGTTTGTGAAAAAGACAAGCTCGTTGTGCCCGATGCCGTTCACTCGGTGTCATCACTTGTTCACCCCGAACTTTACTGGGGTAAAATAGATGAATTTACCGCCAAATATATAACGGAATAATTTTCAATCCCGCTCTTCGGGGTGGGATTTCTTTTGTGAATTGATAAAGGAGTTTTTATGGATTACGATGTTGTGATTATCGGAGCAGGCCCCGGCGGAATATTTACCGCTTATGAGCTTTCAAAAACAAACCCCTGCCTTAAAATCGGGGTGTTTGAGCTGGGCAACCCGCTTGAAAAAAGAAAATGCCCCATTGACGGGGTTAAGGTTAAATCCTGTGTTAAATGCAAAACCTGCGCCATTATGAGCGGTTTCGGCGCCGCGGGCGCGTTTTCCGACGGCAAATATAATATAACAAACAATTTCGGCGGCACACTCTATGAGTACATAGGCAAAAAAGAGGCAACAGACCTTATGCGCTATGTTGATGAAATCAATATGTCATACGGCGGCAGGGGAACAAAGCTTTACTCAACAGCCGACACAAAAATAAAAAAGGCCTGCCTTGAAAACGGGCTTCATCTGCTTGACGCTCAGGTAAGGCACCTCGGCACGGATATAAATTACAAAGTTCTTGAAAACCTTTACGCCGACCTTGAAGAAACAGTTGATTTTCACTTCAACACCGCCGTTCTGTCGGTTGAAAAGGCGCAGGGCGGTTACGGCGTTATTACAGAAAAAGGCGAGTTCACCTGTAAATACTGCGTGGTGTCCGTGGGCAGAAGCGGCAGCAAGTGGATGGAAAAGGTCTGCGACGCTCTCGGCATACCCACGCTGTCAAACAGGGTTGATATAGGTGTCAGGGTTGAACTGCCCGCCGTTATTTTCTCACACCTTACCGATGAGCTTTATGAGAGCAAAATTGTTTACAGAACAGAAAAATTTGAAGACCTTGTTCGCACTTTCTGTATGAATCCGCACGGCATCGTGGTTAATGAGAACACAAACGGCATTGTCACGGTAAACGGCCACAGCTATGAGGATAAATCAAAACACACCGAAAACACAAATTTCGCTTTGCTTGTCTCAAAGCATTTTTCGGTGCCTTTCAAAGACAGTAACGGTTACGGCGAAAGCATAGCGCGGCTCTCCAATATGCTCGGCGGGGGAGTTATCGTTCAGCGTTTCGGCGACCTTGTAAGAGGCAGACGCTCGACGGAAGCACGCATTAAAGAGAGCTATGTTACACCTACCCTTTCGGCAACCCCCGGCGATTTAAGCCTTGTTATACCCAAAAGAATACTTGACGGTATTATCGAGATGATTTACGCGCTTGATAAAATCGCCCCCGGCACCGCGAATGACGACACGCTGCTTTACGGCGTTGAGGTCAAGTTCTACAATATGGAGGTTGAGCTTGACAGCAACCTTCAGACAAACTGTGACGGCCTTTATGTAATCGGCGACGGCTCCGGCGTTACTCATTCTTTGTCGCACGCCTCGGCAAGCGGCGTTTATGTGGCAAGGCATATTCTTTCAAGAGTATGAAGGGCGGTTAAAATGAAATACCTTGAAGAAAACCTCAAATCAAAAATTCCGCTCCGTTTTAAAAACGGAAAATTCAGAATATTGGCAATATCCGACCTTCACGGCGTTTGCGATTATGACACAAGGCTTATAAGAGACCTTGAGGCTCTGCTTGACAGCGTAAAACCGGATTTCCTTTTTGTCCTCGGCGATACGGTATGGGAAGACGCGCTTGACAGTGAAGAAAATCTGTTTTCATTTTTAAGTGATGTTTTCGGCGTTGTTGAAAAGCGAAAAATTCCGTGGGCTCATGTTTTCGGCAACCATGACAATGATGTTGTTTGGGCGGATTTCAGCCAGCAGAGCGTTTATGAGAAGTTCAGCCATAACCTCACAAAACGAGGCCCGCGTGAAATACACGGCATAGGCAACTTTGTTCTGCCCGTAAAAGCTGAAATGAGCGAAAACATTGTGTTTAACATCTGGGGAATTGACAGCCACGACAGTATGTCGGATTTTATGCGTGAGTTTAACCTCGGCGACCCCGCGAACAAGTGGGATAAACAGTGCGTGTATCCTTCCTGCCTGCATGATTGGGGCGGATGCTATGACACACTCAATTTTGACCAGGTTATGTGGTATTACAACTCCTCTCTCGAGCTTGAGCAACACGCCGGGCATAAAATTCCGGGTATTATGGGTATGCACATTCCGCTGCCGGAGTATGTAATCGGTTACAAAAACACAGCCGAAACATACTATAACGGCACAAGGCGGGAGGCAGTTGGCTGCCCGGTGCTCAATTCCGGAATGTTCAACGCAGTTCTTGACAGGGGAGATGTCAAAACTTTTGTCGCCGGTCACGACCATATAAATGATTATGAGGCGACTTATCTCGGAATAAAAATGACTTATGACGGCGGGCTTAACTATGACGGTTACTGCGCCGATGATTTAAGGGGCGGCAGAGTGTTTGATATTGATGAAAACGACCCGTGGAATATTAAAACATTTATGGTTCGCTCAAAAGATTGTGTAACCGGTTACCCCGGCACCTGCCTTCGCAAAAGCGGAAAAAGAGAATAGAGCGCTTTTGCAGTCAGAAGGTAGGAGTTGGAAATTTGAAATCAAGCGTAGGGCGGCATTCCCCAATGCCGCCGAAACAACAATAACAATTCCGCCGAAAAATGATAAAAACCGCCGCAAAATCCACAATTACCGCGGTAGGGGCGATTATCAATCGCCCGCAAAAATAATGCAAATTTACGATATAACCCGTAGGGCGGCATTCCCCAATGCCGCCCGGATTGTCATTCCGAGCGAAAAACAAAGTTTTGAGCGTGGGAATCCGTTTCAGCGTTTTCGGCAAAAATGATAAATTCCGTGCAGGAACAGATTGCCACGGCAGTGTGCGCACTGCCTCGAAATGACATTCAAGGTGAGTTTTGCCGTTTCCGCGGCAGATCCTTATAACCTGTCGCCCGCGAAAACGCAACAAACCGTAATTCAACGGAACGCATATATGCG
>ONON01000158.1 GCA_900319455.1 uncultured Eubacteriales bacterium | reverse complement strand
ATCCATAAACGCCATATAATCGGATTGACCTGCATTCTCCAAAAAATAACAGATTCCCGTATTCAGACCGCCGCGGAGATTTTTGTTGACTTTGTGCGCAATCAATGCCACATTTTCGGGATAAAGAGCGGCTTTTTCTTCAATAATCTTTTTTGTGTTATCTTTACTGCAATCATCTATTGGTCTCAGAAGCAATTCAAAGCCGCGTTCATTCAGTTTTTCTTTTTGTTTCATCCATTCTTCAATAAGCGAACCTATATTATCTTCTTCATTATAGCAAGGCAAAAACACAAATAAATTATTCATTTCCGCTAACCTCCTGCGTTTCGTTTACTTTCTCGATTATTGAATCTGTTTTTTGAGGGATAAGCATCTTCCTCAGGAAATAAGTGAAAAAGAAGGGTATTATTATCGAGAACGCTTTGCCGATAAAAAAACAGATAATGCCCTCGGCATCTTTAAAAATCAATGTTCTCACCACATAGATTATCCCCTCCGCAAGACCGAGGCTCAAAAGCCATGTCAAAAAGAATATAATCAAGGTTTTTGCGTTGCTGCCGGCATAAACTTTTTTTGTGCACAAAAAATACTGAACTATAAAGCCTGTAACAACACCGGCGGCATTCCCCGCAAGGGCGGCTTTTGAAGCATCAACTTCAAAGAGCATTATCAGACATTTTTCCAAGCCAAATGAAACGGCTATGTCAAGAACTGTCACAAAGCAACTGATGAGAAAATAATTAACGAAACTCCTATGTTCGGATATCCATTTTTTAACTGTTTCCATCATTTTTTACCCCATTTTCGTTAAAAATATTAGTTAAGCGATACAATTTCTGCTTCCCGTTTTCGCCTATTTTTTCGACTTTGACCTGCCCTGTATCTTTCAAGTCACTTGCTATTTCAGGATGCATCAGCACAACAAGTACGGTGCCTCTTGATTTTACCTCATTTAATAAAAATTCACCGTTTTCACTTTCGTTCAACTTATAATTATCACCATAAACAACTTTATCAAACAGCTCTGCAGTTGATTTTTTATATTTTTCCATTAGCTCTTTGTACTCTGATGAATACTTTTCTTCAATAAACACCTCCACTCTTATGCCCGTGATTTGCTTTATAATGCGCCATCCGAAAGCATAATTTTCAACTAACACAATCGGCTCATTACCGGAAATGAGCATCTCTCTCCATTTTTTTGTTTCACTTGCTCTTCTGGTGTTAGCAGCGCAAAACATGCAACTTTGAATAATTATCATGAATGTCAAAAGAAACGATGCAATTTTCACAATTCGTTTTCCGCCTTTTGAAAGCACATCGCCAAATGAAAACACCAAAGGCAATAAAGACATAAACAGATAACGGGGCAGTAAAATCGGATTGCCTATAAAAGATGCAAGCAGGCCAAACAATATAACCGTAAAAAAGACCATTGCTCCCATAGCAGAAATCACATAATGTTCTATGGAATTTTTATGATATTTCTTTACAAATGCAATAACCGAAAGGATTAACAGAAGCATAAAAGACAATATCAAAATCAGTTTGATATGATAATCATAGCTCTGTGTGATAAAGTACTCAAAATAATCCGAAAAAGAATTATTGACCACATAAATTGTATTTTTATCGCTCTCAACTGCGGTAATCTGCTTAAAAAGCACTCCTATCCACGGTGCATATCCTACAACTACCAATAACCCGCTGATTATCAGCTTCCAAAAACACTTTTGCCGCCTTATTAAAAAGTACAGTCCCAATAATCCGTAAATAACAGCAGCGGCTACAGCTGCAAAATACTGCGTGTAACAACTTATCAGGGCAAATAAAGTCAAGGCAATCCAATCAGATCTTGACTTCGGCGATTTTTTCATCAGATTTTTTGCCGAGAGGAATGTAACAGTGACAAACAACAAACCCCAGGTGTACATTCTGACCGTCATTGCCTGCGAATAAAAGCAGCTGAAAGAAGCAAAAAGCAAAACGGAAAATCCAAGAGCTACGCCTCTGTTATTGTCTTTTCTGTAAGAAATCATGCTCAACAATAACAAAATAATATACGGCACAACCGAAAAGATTTTACCAAGGAACAATTCATCTATCCCTGTAAACGCAAAAATTGACAGAAAGATCTTCAATAAATAATAGTAGAGCGGCGGATGAAAATCCATAGCTGTTAATTCTGTCAATCGGGAAAAACTGCGCTTAACAAGTTGAAGCGAAAATGCGTCATCAACACTTGAATCATAACTGAATGATGAAACAAGTAAAAAAACACATAAAACTATTCCGACCGAGAAACAGTAATTGAAGAATAATTTGGATGAAAAATCTTTCGCATCATTACCGTTGTTTACTTCACCATCCCGGAGATATTCAAAGAAGCAAAAAAGAATCGGAACAGCTCCCGCCATTATAAATATGTTTATTACAGATAAACATACAGACTTGTCAAGCCCTAATTTCATAATAAAAGATGAAACAAGGCCGGAGTCGGCATATTTTATAGGTAAACCGCCGTCAAATGTCCCGATAAAAGCAACTGCCAATAGGGCAAAACATAAAGATAATATGTTTGATTTTTTATCATCTGATTTTAATTTACCAGAAGAGTTTTTCAGAAAAACAACAGAAAAGACTGTACAGCCTATTACACATGTTGCCATTATCAACAGTCCGATCTTATTCGGTTGGACAGCCAAAAAAGACAAACAACAGCCGGAAGCAAAAAGAAACAATAAATATAATCTTTTTTTCATCTTAATATTCATATCACACCGTATCCATAAATGTTTTTTCGACTTTGCTGAAGAGGAGGATGCCGATACACAAAATGACAAATGTTGTAATCCAGCTTATTCCCCACATAACGGGGCGGAACTGAGCCGCAGCAGAACCGAGAAAGGCGTAGCGGATTGTTTCGATTACCGGGCAGACCGGGTTGAGCCAGTAGATAAACTCAATTTTTGAACCGGCAAACATATCTGCGGCATAGGCAACCGGGCT
>ONON01000090.1 GCA_900319455.1 uncultured Eubacteriales bacterium | reverse complement strand
GTATTATGTTTCATTCCTCAAAAACGCCATTGAGCAGTCCCGCAAATATCAGTCAAAGCTCATAAACGGGCGCAAAGTGGCATACAGCGGAGTTGAGGGCGCGTTTGCGCATATTGCCGCGAAAAAACTCATTCCCGAAGGCGAGTATGTTGCCTGCAAAGATTTCACAACCGCTTACCGCGGAGTTGAAAACGGGGAGTATGACTGCGCGGTGCTCCCGATTGAAAACAGCTTCGCGGGTGAGGTAGGCGAGGTTACCGACCTGCTGTTTTCGGGCAGCCTTTATGTCAATCAGGTTATTGAACTGCCCGTTCGCCACAATCTGATGGCAAAAAAAGGCGCGAGGCTATCTGACATAAAAACGGTTGTCAGCCACCCGCAGGCTATATCCCAGTGTTCGCAGTATATCGCGAGGCGCGGATTTGAGATTATGAATTACTCCAACACGGCGGCCGCCGCGAAGCTTGTTAAGGAGAGCGGTGACGCGGGCATTGCCGCCATTGCCTCCGATGAAACGGCGGAGATGTTCGGCCTTGAAATAATTGAGCCGGATATTAACGATATACGCACAAACACAACAAGATTTGCCGTTGTTTCAAGGCAGTCCGACCTGCCCGAAAACCGCGGAACAAACGAAAACTCAATAATCTTTTTCACCGTGCAGAACAGAGCCGGCGCCCTCGCGCAAACTCTTAACATAATCGGCGCGCACGGCTTCAATATGAAATGCCTGCGTTCGCGCCCGATGAAAAGCCTTACATGGAACTATTATTTTTATGTTGAAATTGAGGGCAACCTCAACTCGCAAAACGGCAGGGAGCTTTTGCAGGAGCTTTCGGCTTTGTGCGAACGGGTCAAGCTCGCGGGCACATACAGCGCCGACAACACTTAAACGGAGGAGTTTATATGATAATTCCCGTTCATTCCGACCAAAGGGATTACGGCATTCTTCTTGAAAAAGGCGCGCTTGAAAAAGCGAATGAGTTTTTTGACCTTGACCGCAAGGTTCTTATTGTTACCGATACGGGAGTGCCCGAAAAATATTCGCAGGCCGTTGCCTCACAGTGCAAAGAGCCCGTAATAATCCGCATTGAGCAGGGTGAAAAGTCAAAAAGCATTGAAAATTTTACCTTCCTGCTTTCAACGCTGCTGAAAAACGGCTTTACCAGAAGCGACTGTGTGACTGCGGTAGGCGGCGGAGTTGTGGGCGATCTGAGCGCGTTCGCCGCCTCCTGCTATATGAGAGGAATTGATTTTTACAATATACCCACCACTCTTCTGTCGCAGGTTGACTCATCCATAGGCGGAAAGGCCGCCGTGGATTTTGAGGGCGTAAAAAACATTGTAGGCGCGTTCAAACAGCCGAACGGCGTGCTTATTGACCCCGACACGCTTAAAACCCTTAACGGAAGGCAAAAAAACGCCGGGCTCGCGGAAGCGATAAAAATGGCGGTTACAAGCGACGCAAAGCTTTTGGAACTGATTGAAAACACGGAGAGCTTTGACGACGATTTGCCTGAGATTATTTACAGAGCCCTGATGATAAAAAAGGATGTTGTCGAAAAAGACCCGACGGAGCAGGGCTTGCGAAAAGTGCTTAATTTCGGGCACACCGCGGGTCACGCGATTGAAAGCGCCGCCGGCGGCGCTCTGCTTCACGGCGAGTGCGTCGCTCTCGGTATGCTGCCTGTGTGCGGCGAAAACCTGCGCCGGAGAGTGAAGGCGGTTCTTGAAAAATATTCACTGCCCTGCACAATCACTCAGACGGCGGCGGAACTCATGCCGTTCATTATGCACGACAAGAAAAAATCCTCATCACATATAACCGTTGTTCTGTCGGATGAAGCGGGAACCTTCCGCTTTGAAAAAATGACAGCGGATGAGATAAAAACTTTGCTGGAGAAAACAATATGAAAAACACTTTCGGTCAAAGCCTTGCGGTAACACTGTTCGGCGAGAGCCACGGCGAGGCCGTAGGCGCGGTTATTGACGGTTTGGCTCCCGGTATTCCCGTTGATAAAAAAGAAATTGAAAAGCAGCTTTCAAAACGCAGGCCTTCCTCCGCGCTTGACACGGCAAGGCGCG
>ONON01000075.1 GCA_900319455.1 uncultured Eubacteriales bacterium | reverse complement strand
GTGTAGTATTTTGCCGGGTCATAACCCATAACGCTGAGATTGGCAACATCACTGCCGGGCTTTAACCCTTCGGCAACGGTTCGCACCATACCTACCTCACCTTTTGAGGCAAGGCGGTCAAAAAGCGGCTTTTTCGCCACCTCCATAGGCGTTTTGCCGTTAAGGGCGGGAACGGGGTAATCCGCCATTCCGTCATAAAGTAAAACCAAATATTTCACAGTGTTTCCTCTCTTAATATCCGTTTATATTTTTACGCTGCATGGCGCCTAAAATCTTAGTACGCACATCACCGTATTCTTTTTCAAGTGAATTAAGAAGCTGTTTTGCCTGTTCGCGCGCGGTAACTCCGTCTGCCGGGCACTTGCTTTTTACAACGGGAAGCCCGCCGCGGCGCACCGCCCTTGCGCAATCGCTCTCACGCGCGTAAACCATAGGGCGAATCATATATAAATCTTTGCGCGATAGATAGGTAACGGGGCTGAAGCAGTCAACCGTGCCGCCCCTTAAAAGATTCATCATAAATGTTTCGGCAACATCGTCAAGGTGATGGCCGAGGGCTATTTTATTGCAGTTGTTTTCTTTTGCCGTATCGTGCAGAATGCCGCGCCTCATACGGGCGCACAGGCTGCAGGGGTTGCTCTCTTTGCGCAGATCAAAAATTATCTCCGCCAACTGAGTGCGCCTTATAACATAAGGCACATCAAGGCTTTGGCACAGGTTTTCAAGGGCGGAGTAATCGGTATCCTCACCGCCGAAACGCATATCAAGCGTTATCGCGACAAGTTCAAAATTCTTCGGATAAAACGAGCGCAGTTTCGCGAGAGCGGTAAGAAGAGCGACGGAATCTTTGCCGCCCGAAAGCCCGACGGCTATGCGGTCGCCGTTTTCTATCATATTATAATCCTGCACGGCGGATCTTATGTAACCGAGTAGCTTCTGCATAGGTTTCAGTTCCCGTGTTTTTTTCTGTCGCGCACGGCGGTTTTATTGCCGTTTTCATCTATAATGTATGTATTGTCAAGCTGGGCGACAAGGCTCGCTTTAAATGCCGCAACATACTCTTTGCGCAGTTTTGTCTGCTCCGCTTTTTCTTCGGCGGTCAGTTCTCTCTGCCGCGAGGCGCGCGCAAGCTCGTTTATTCTGTTAATGCGTGACTGTTCCATATATCACTCCACACAAACACTCTCTGCCGAGAGCGCTCTGCCTGTTTTTTCATCAATCTCAAAAATACATCCGCACATAATGCAACGACCCTGCGCGGTTTCAAACCTTGAGGGCATACCGGTTTTAAAACGGTTTACCGCGATTTCGGGCTTTATGCCCAAAACGGATTTTTCGGGGCCTGTCATTCCGAGGTCGGTTATATATGCCGTTGCCCCGTCAAGCACTTTCGCGTCGGATGTCTGAACATGGGTGTGCGTGCCGAAAACAGCGGAGACCCTTGAGTCAAGATAAAAGCCGAGAGCCTTTTTTTCGGCTGTTGCCTCGGCGTGAAAATCCACAAGAATTATTCTGCACTTTTCAAGTTCCGGCAAAATCAGGTCAACCGTTTCAAACGGGTTGGCGGCGGGCTCCATATAAGAAACTCCGGCCAGATTTACAACGCCTATCTGAACACTGCCCTTGTCAATTACGGTAAAGCCTCTGCCCGGATTGTTCCTGTTATAGTTCGCGGGGCGCACAATATCACCGCGGCTGTCAAGAAAATCATAGACCTCCCGCCGTTTGTAAACATGGTTGCCCGTTGTTATGACATCGACGCCGCTCGCAAAAAGATGCTGAGCCGAAAACGGAGTTATTCCGTTGCCGGCAGCCGAATTTTCACCGTTTGCTATTGTAAAATCAATGCCCTTGAGCTTTTTGAACGAAGGCAGTGTTTTTCTTAAAAACTCACAGCCCTCCTGCCCTACGACATCGCCTATTGCAAAAATGTTCAAAACGGTTCCCCTAACTGTACGAAAAGCCGCCCATAACCTGTGCTATGGGCGGCCCTTGGTTTATTTTGCGTAATCCACAGCTCTGCTTTCTCTGATGATATTGACCTTTATCTGGCCGGGATATTCAAGTTCCTCTTCTATCTTCTGCGCAACATTGCGGGCAAGAAGCACCATATCGTCGTCGCTGATTTTTTCGGGCTTGACCATAAGCCTGATTTCTCTGCCCGCCTGAATTGCGTAAGTGCGGTCAACGCCCTCAAATCCCGAAGCAATTTCCTCAAGTTTTTCAAGGCGCTTGATATAATTCTGAACATTCTCCCGTCTGGCGCCGGGTCTTGCCGCGGAAATCGCGTCGGCAGCCTGAACAAGGCAGGCTGTTATTGTTTTTGCCTCAACATCGCCGTGGTGCGCCTGAATGGCGTGAACCACCTGCTCATTTTCTTTGAACTTTTTAGCGTATTCAACACCGAGCTGAACATGAGAGCCGTCAATCTCGTGGTCGAGCGCCTTGCCTATATCGTGCAGAAGGCCCGCTCTTTTGGCAAGCTTGGGGTCAATGCCGAGCTCAGACGCGAGAAGGCCCGCGATATATGAAACCTCAAGTGAATGGTTAAGCACATTCTGACCGTAGCTTGTGCGGTATTTAAGCTTGCCGAGAAGCTTGATGAGCTCGGGGTGGATTCCGTTCACACCTGCATCTACAACAGCCCTTTCGCCGGTCTGCTTAATTGTCTGCTCTACCTCTCGCTTGGATTTTTCATACATTTCTTCAATTTTGGTTGGGTGAATTCTGCCGTCCGCTATGAGTTTTTCAAGCGTAAGCCTTGCCACCTCGCGGCGCACCGGGTCAAAACTTGAAACGGTTATCGCCTCCGGTGTGTCATCAACAATAAGGTCAACACCGGTGATTGTTTCAAGCGTTCTGACATTTCTGCCCTCTCTGCCGATTATTCTGCCCTTCATTTCATCATTGGGCAGGGTAACTACCGAAACGGTAGCCTCGGCGGCGTGATCGGCGGCGCAGCGCTGAATTGCGGTAGATATGATTTCTCTCGCGAGAGCTTCGGATTCATCTTTGGTTTTCTGCTCGCACTCCTGAATACGCAGAGCCTTCTCATGGGTAAGGCTCTGTTCAAGAGAGGTGAGAAGATAATCCTTAGCCTGCTCCTTAGTGTAGCCGGAAATTCTTTCAAGCATTTCAAACTGGCTGCGCTTTATGCTTTCTACTTCATCAAGCTTTGCATCTGCCTGTTTGATTTTTTCGTTGAGAATTTCATCTTTCTTTTCAAGGTTTTCGGTTTTTTTGTCAAGCGATTCCTCTTTTTGAATAAGTCTGTTCTCGGAACGCTGAACCTCTTTGCGCCTTTCGCGGAGCTCTTTTTCCGCTTCTGTACGCTGCTTGTGGATTTCTTCTTTTGCTTCTATTATTGCTTCTTTTTTGAGTTCTTCCGCCTCTTTCTTTTTATCTTCGGCGGCTTTGACTGCGTCGTTGACTATGCGGGCGGCTTCTTTTTCAGCCGAACCTATGGCCTGCTCCGCAGTCTTTTTTCTATGCGATTGACCTGCGATGAAGCCGATGATAAAGCACACAACGGCTGCAACCGCAATAATTATTAACGCAATAACTACAGGCATTAAAAAGCATTCCTCCTTTTTTGATTTGAATATTAAAGTGATAAATAGCACTTGTTGTATATTTCAGGCCGGAATCCACCGTCCCGGCACAAAATAGCACTATTAAATATAGATAATATACTTTTAAACAATAATTGTCAAGATTAATTTATAATATTGACAACATAGCGGAATAGTGGTAACATAAAGGCCGATATTTTTAAAGTGATGATGCAGAAGGTGTTTTTACCAAAGGCTTTTTCAGAGAGAACGCGCCGAGGCTGAAAGTCCGTTCAAAGCCTTAAAAACACTACCGCTGCGGAGCGCGCGGCAAAGCGCATAAAAGCGATAAGCCGTGCCGGCAGGCACCGTTAAAAGCCGTTTGAGAGGCGGATTTTTTCCGCAATTACGGGTGGAACCGTGGAGCAGATATAAGCTTCATCCTGTTGTTTTCAGGGTGGAGTTTTTTTATTTTGAATTTAATTTTGGAGGCATATAGTATGATTAATGTTACCCTTAAAGGCGGAACCGTAAAAGAGTATGAAAACGGCATTACCGCTATGGAAATTGCCAAAGAGCTCGGTATGGGGCTCTATAAAGCCGCCTGCGTTGCGAAGATAGACGGCGAAGTGAAAGATTTAAGAACTCCCCTTAACGGTGACTGCGAGCTGCAGATTCTCACATTCGACGACCCCGACGGCAAAAAAACCTACCGCCACACCGCTTCTCACATTATGGCTCAGGCTGTTAAAAGGCTTTACCCCGAGGCCAAGCTTGCGATAGGCCCTTCAATTGAGAACGGGTTTTATTATGATTTTGATGTTGAAACACCCTTCACCCCCGAAGACCTCGAAAAAATCGAGGCGGAAATGAAAAAAATCATCAAAGAGGATTTACCTCTTGAACATTTTGAAATGTCTCCCGAAGAAGCAATCGCTTATTACAAAAACCTCGGCGAAATCTATAAGGTTGAACTGGTTGAGGAGCACGCGGGCAAAGGTGAAAACATCAGCTTTTACAAGCAGGGCGAATTCACCGAGCTTTGCGCGGGCCCTCATGTTGCATCGACGGGCAGAATCAAGGCGTTCAAGCTCACATCCTGCACCGGCGCTTACTGGCGCGGCAGTGAGAAAAACAAGATGCTTCAGAGAATCTACGCCACCGCCTTCACCAAGAAGGAGGACCTTGACGCTTATCTTGAAGCGATTGAAGAGGCGAAAAAGCGTGACCACCGCAAACTCGGCAGGGAACTCGACCTTTTCGCGTTCCGCGACGAGGCTCCCGGTATGCCGTTCTTCCTTCCGAACGGTATGCTTCTTCGCAACACGCTTATTGACTACTGGCATCAGGTTCACAAGAAGTGGGATTATCTTGAAATCTCCACTCCGCAGATTATGAAGCGCACTCTGTGGGAGACTTCCGGTCACTGGGAACACTACCACGACGATATGTACACGACGGTTATTGACGACGAGGATTTCGCAATCAAGCCGATGAACTGCCCCGGCAGTATTCTTGTCTATGACCTTGAACCTCATTCATACAAGGAACTTCCCCTTCGCTACGGCGAACTCGGCAAGGTTCACAGAAACGAGCTTTCCGGCGCTCTTCACGGAATGTTCCGTGTTCGCTGCTTCACTCAGGATGACGCTCATATACTTCTCGCTCCCGAAATGATAAGGGATGAGGTTGTTCGCATAGCAAAGCTTTTTGACGAGGTTTACTCGGTATTCCAGCTCCCCTACACCATCGAGCTTTCAACAATGCCCGAGGACCACATCGGCTCTGTTGAGGACTGGGAGATTGCGACGAAAAATCTTGCCGACGCCATTACCAGCATCGGCAAAACATACATTATCAACGAGGGCGACGGCGCGTTCTACGGCCCCAAACTCGACTTCCACATTGAAGACTCTCTCGGCAGAACCTGGCAGTGCGGCACAATCCAGCTTGACTACCAGCTTCCCGGCAGATTCAATCTCGAATATACGGGCGCCGACGGTGAAAAGCACACTCCCGTTATGATTCACCGCGTTGTTTTCGGTTCGGTTGAGCGTTTTATCGGCGTTATTACCGAGCATTTCGCGGGCGCGTTCCCGCTCTGGCTCGCCCCCGAACAGATAAGAATTCTCCCGATAGCCGACAGGCATCATGAAGCGTCTTTCAAACTGCTTGCCGATCTTGAGGCTCAGGGCTTCAGAGGCACTGTTGATGACAGAAGCGAAAAAACAGGCTACAAAATCCGCGAGGCGCTGTTAAAGAAGATTCCTTACATAATCGTTCTCGGCGACAAGGATATTGAAAACGGCACCGTTTCGGTTCGCAGAAGGGGCGAAGAGGGCACAACCGCCATGAAACTTGACGAGTTCATTGCTCTCGCGAAATCTCAAGTTGAAAGCAAAGAGATTTTCTGATTAACTTGAATTTAAAATAAACGCGAAAGGAGGCTGCGCGGTGAAAAAGCTTTTATTTGCAATGATTCTGTTGCTGGTTTTCTTTACTCCGCTTGTGTTTTCATACCGGGCAAAAGTCATTGATGACCGTGAAAAAGCGGAAGAAGCGTCAATTATCGCGGCGCAGACTCCTTATGATTATCAGAACGCCTGCGCCGTTCTCACCGAGGCCTCCGGCAGAAACATTCCGCGGCAGTTTCTCGAATCGCTTGAAAGAGAAACGGTTGACAGTATGGTCGCTCAGGCGGAGCAGGGCATAAAACCCATTACGGTAAACGGCGAAACACTCAATGTTATGTTTTCGCGTTTCACCGGTGAAATTGACGGCAAAACGGTTATCGATTTGGGCTCAAACGGCAATTCGTATTTTGAGTTAGGCTTCGGCGGCGATATCAATTTCACATCCGGCGATTATATTATGCCGCACGCCGAAACATTTGTGAACGGTGTGCTCGACTGCATTGACTCCGAATTCAAAGACGCAATGAAGACCGTTGATGTTATGATGCTCAACAACGAATTTACCTATTCAAAGCGCGGAACGCCCACCCCTAACAAGCAATTCACATTCAGAGCGGACCCGTCAAGTGTAAAGTATTTGAACTTGCTTGGCGTTGACATTGTTTCGCTTGCGAACAACCACACATACGACTACGGCTCCGAATCGTTTCAGGATACCCTTGAAACCCTTGACAACGCTGCGATTCCCTATGTGGGCGCGGGCAATAACATTGAAGAGGCAAGCCGCAGCGTGAGCTATATAATCAACGGCTGTAAAGTGGCGTACCTTGCCGCCTCAAGGGCAGAAAATTTGCGACTTACTCCCCTTGCCACCACCTCATCCGAGGGTGTGTGCAGCTGCTACGGCGACAGTAAAGAGTTTATTGAAACCATTGAGAAAACAGCCGCAAAAAATGATTATGTTATTGTTTATGTTCACTGGGGCACGGAGTATTCCACAGACCTGCAAAGCTCACAGAAAGAGCTTGCGAGAAAATATATTGACGCCGGAGCATCGGCGGTTATCGGCGCGCACCCGCACATTCTTCAGGGCATTGAGTTTTATAACGGCAAGCCTGTTGTTTACAGCCTGGGCAACTTCCTTTTCAGCACAAAAACGCTCGATTCGGGTATGGCTGTGCTGAAGATAGAGGGCGAAAACATCGGGCTGAGATTTATCCCCGGCAGGCAGATAAACAGCGAACTCAAATATATGAAAATCGAAACAGAACGCAAAATCCTTTTCAACCGTCTTATCTCAATCTCGCCCTCCCCGATTAAAATAGACAGCGAGGGCAATGTTACGGAAGATAAATAAATTACGGCATTATTAAACGGCTTGCGAAATCGCAAGCCGTTTTGATTTATCTTATTGTTTTGTATTCATGGCTCGACTGTCTTTTGCGGCAAAGCCCTGAAAAGCCTGAGGAAAAATGCAATCAGCTTTTCAAAAAAGCCGGCACTGCAGGTGATTTTACCGCCGTCTTTAATAAGATCGGCACCGTTTTCGTCTTTTTGAATCGCTCCGCGGGCGTTAACAATTTTTACATAATAGTTAATGTCGCCCGTAAGCTCACCGTATTCGTAAACAACCTCTTTATTGTCGCCTTTTATTTCTTTGCCGTCAATGCAAAGCACAAGGCTGTATGAGGGTGCAAGGTTGACTGCAGTTGCCTTGATTGTCAGTTTTGTGCCTGTTTTTATTGTTATCGGTGAAGCAACACTTATTTTGGTTTGCAGGAATTTTTCGCCGCATATATCACAAATATTATCTGCGTTTGTGTCAATATGTTTTACACAATCGTCTGAACAAACAGAAAAATCGCTGAATGAATCCACAGTAAAAACGAAATAGCCGTTTTCTATTTTCAGGTCTCCGGTTGAGTATTTGATTCTTTCGGTTGTGCCGTCCGCTTTTCGGTGGTGAATAAACACGGAATTGTATATTTCCGGTGTAACTCCGGCAGTAAGAGGTATGCGCACCGTTACCTTCATATTATCCACAGGCTGCATAACTGTGTTATCGGCTTCATTACTCATGTGAATTGCGTAAAGCGCAACTTGATAACCGTCAATCAACGCCTTGAACGCCGAATAGCGCTGATCGTTCTGCGCTATTTTTTCAACAACCAACTTCAACTCACTGTCATTGGGTGTGCCGAAGGTGCTGTATTCAAATTCAACACCTACATGTGAAATCCCGTCGGTTTTGCGGCAAACACCGCCCTGATAATAAATTGTGTGCACATAGGCAAATGATGTAAAGGAAGTGTTGTAGTTTTCAGCCCATTCCTCCGGTGTGCCTTTAAAATAAACCTTTGCTACCGGGCAGTTGTAAAAAGCGTTTTTTCCAACTGTGTTCACCGTGTTATGCATAGTTATTTCACTGACTTTACAGTTATAAAAAACATTTTCGGGAATAACCTTGACACTTTTGCCGAAAACTACTTTATTGAGCTGTTCACATCCGTCAAGCCAATGCTGCTCACTGTCAAATGCCGAGCATAATTCAGCGTTGAAAAAAACATCCGTAATGCCGGTGCAATCCTTGAAGGCGTATTTACCTATACTTGTTATTTTTTCGGGTACGATTAAAGTCGTAATCCCTTCACAGCCGCAAAACGCAAAGCTGCCTATTGCCGTTACACTGCCGTTTGAGGGGATAACGCTGTTTTTGCAGCCGAAAACCAGAGTTTTGCTTTCTGTTTCAATAACGCAGTTGCCGTCGCTGCGGTAAAAGGTGTTTGCGGGGTCAACAACTATGCTTTGAAGCGCCGTGCAGTTATTAAACGAGCCTGCCGATATATTTGAAATGCTCTCGGGTATAACTATTGAAGTAATCTCCGAACAGTTTGCAAATGCATTTTCTCCGATTCGCGTAACAGGAAATCCTTCAACAACCGACGGAACGACAACATTACCGGCACACTCTTTATCGCAATCGATGATTGTTATGGTGTCGTCTTCATTTAAGTTATATGTAAACGGCTCGTCAGCATATGGCAGGTAAACGATATTGTTACTATACTGCAAAAAACAACTTTTAAATCTTTCATTCCATTCTTTCAGCGTACCGTTAAAATAAATTGTTTCAATATCAAAACAGCGATAAAACGAATCTGTGTTAATTGTTTTCACAGTGCTGCCGATGGTTACGCTTCTCATATTGTTGAGCGAACGAAAAGTGTAGTCACGTATTGTCTCAACCGAACTGCCGATAATCAAATCAAACGGGTGATTGTCAAGCCATTCAGAGGCACTGCCGTATGTCGGGCTGCTTTGTGAATTAGATATTTCTATCTGCGCGTCTTTTGCGTTGTAGTTAAGTGTTTGCAATAAGGTACATCCGACAAAGCTTTCGGCGCCGATTTGCGTAACGTTTTCGGGTATGGTTATTTCTTTAAGAGAAGAACAACCGTAAAATGCTCTATATCCGATATTTGTAAGACTTTCGGGCATAATCACATCTTCAATACTGCCGCATTCTTTAAAAGCGTATTTACCGATGGTTGTAACATTTTTACCGATGATAACGGTCTTTATATTCGGACTTACATTATTTGAAAATGCATACCATGGATTTATAAAAAAATCCGGGATTGTCTCAACACTGTCGCCGAAGGTTAATGTTATGCCCTCACCGTCTGTACCGGCGGCGCTGAAATGCCCTACAACATCACTGCTGAGGGTTACGTTCTCGGCATTGAAATTGATTTCGGTAAGCGCCTTGCAGTCTTTAAAAGCACGGTCATTTATTTTTGTTATGCACTCGGGAACTGTTATGCTTGTAATTCCGGTGCCGCTGAAAGAATACGCACCGATTTCTGTAACACTGCCGTCTGATGGAATTACGCTGTTTTTACAGCCCGAAACAAGAGTTTTGGTTGCGGTTTCTATCAGACAGTTGCCGCTGCAGTGATACACCGCGTTTAAAGGGTCAACAATTATGCTTTCAAGGCTGCTGCAATTAATAAATGGGTTTTGTTTCAGACTTTGAATATTCTTTGAGACAACAATTGATGTTATGCCCGTGCAGTCTGAAAAAGCGTTTTGTGCAACATCGGTAACCGGCAAATCGTCAATATAAGAGGGTATTTCAATTTTGCCCGCGGCACTTTTGTTGCAGGAGTCAATCTGCACCTTATAGTCAAGAACTACCGAATAAGTCAGCTCTCCGTATGTTCCTGTTTCGTCGGCAAAAACGGTTACCGGCAGTAAGACAGATGTCACAGTAACCAAAAAGCTCAATAAAACGGACAACTGCCTTGTCAGAATTTTTTTCATACACATCCCGTCCCAAATTCAATTTATGATTTTGCCGAACAGCGTAAAGCTACTCAACATCAATCTCAACAAAATATTTTTTCCCTGCCTCCGCATTGAGCGGCAGCAGCTCTCCCGAATATACGGCAAAAGAAGTGTCATAGCCTTTTGCCGCCACAGCCCGTTTTGCATCTTCAAAAGTGAAAGTATCTCCTTCGTTAAGCGTAATGCCGATTGTTCCGGCAGGTGTGCCGCTTTGGGATATTGCGATTTCAACAGTTGCCGTTTTTGCCGCAGCTTCGGTTGTTTGCGCGGTTGTTGTTGCCGCCGTTGTCGCTGATGTTCTGTTTTCGGCGGTTGCGGCCGGGTTTGCGGAACCCGCTCCACCCTGCCGTGTTGCCGCGGTTGTTGAAGGTTTTGCCGTTGTTTCAGTCGGCTTTGCGGAAGTTGTTGAAGGCACTGCCGTTGTTGAGGCTCCGGCTTTTGTCGCGCGTGCCGTTGTTGTTCTGCCCGCCCTTGTGGTTCTTTGCCGTTTTGTGCTTTGCGCAGTTGAAGATTTAACGGTTGTTGTCTGAACACTTTTGAGCGTTGTTTGTTTTTCGGTTGCCGTTTCCGGTGCAGTAGTTCTCTCGCTTGCCGGCAAAGCGGTTTCTTCTTCGGGAATTGTCGCGAATGTTCCGGCTTCTTCTGTAACAAACATCAAAGCCTCTCGCCGGTCGCCTGGTGTAATTTTTTCAAACACCTCAACCTGAGAAGTGTTCTGCATATTTTCAGCGGAAATTCTCTGCCTCTGAACTCTCATAAGAACCGTTGCCGCAGAACCTATTACGGTCACGGCGGCGATTCCGGCGGTAACCTTTTGCAAAACACCTGTGGCGGCGCCCGTTGTAACCACAGCCGCCGCAGTTGAAGTTGATGCTGTGCCTGCAACTGCAAGTGAGCCTGCCATTGCGGCACCGGTTGTAACGGCGGCAAGCGTTTCGGCAGCCGCTCCGCTTGAAACAAATGCGGTTGAAGCCGTGGTCGCCGCCGTTTTAAGCGCCCATGCAACAACGGACGACGGTGCCGCTCCGAGGAGTTTTCCGTTTTTCTTCTCGATTTCTCTTATGCCGTTCGCAAGATCTTTTTTAGCATAAAACAACCGGCTTTTAACAGTGTTTTCATTAACTTTGAGGGCTTTTGATATTTCTTTTATTGAAAGATCATTGTAGTAATAAAGCAATATCGCCGTTCTTTTGTCATCACTCAAGCCGTCAATCAATGCCATAACCTGACTTTTGAGTTCAAGCTGCTCTATAAGAGTGCCCGGTTTGAACTCCTCACTTTCATCCGCTATGGATTGTGTAAATGCCGCCGAGTCTTCATCACTGAGTGTATAAACATCATCAATGAAAAGGTATTTGTTGTTTTTACGCAACAGTTCTTTTGCCTTGTTTGCGACAATCATATTGAACCATTTGGAAAAAGCTTCGGGGTTCTCAAGGTCATCTATTTTGTCAAGCATAAGCATATAGCTTTCCTGAAGAACATCCAGAGCGTCAGCTTCATTGCTGACTATTTTAAGCGCTGTAAAGTAAGCCGAGCGGTTTGTTAAATTGTATATTTTCTCAAACGCTTTTCCGTCGCCCTGTTTGAGTTTTATAACCTCTTGAATTAAATTATATTGTTCAATACCCATAAAAACCTCAAAAACAGGATTATTTCTGTGTTTTTAATGTTATTTTACCCTACAAACATATCAATGGCAAGCTAAATTTTCATTTTAAGTCTGCTTTCCAGATATAATGTCAGAATATTCAACAGCAGTTCTGTTTTCTGCTCATTTGTCAAACCTGTTGTTTCCGCCTCGGTGCCGAGCGTAAGGCGGATAACATCATTAACGCTTAACATTCAATCACCTCCGTGATTAACAGACCGCATTATCACTCCGTTTCCCGTTCAACTCCGGTTCCGGCGGCAGCGGTCTCATTATAAACCGGCACGGTCTGAGAAAGGTTTTCAGACAACGGCCGAGCGTAATCCTGCGTGTTGCTATAAGCCGACACGGCAATTTCAGGGGTGTCTTTCTGCGCAAGAGCCTTTAAAATTTTAAAAACGCCCGTAATGATCAGCACAAGGCCGGTTATAATCAGAACAAATCTGAACCCCTCGGTAACAACATCTTTCAGTGCGTCAATATCGTATGAAAGGTGCCGAACATTGTTCGCTGTCTGCGCTGCCGCGTTTTGTATGCCGGTATATGCGTCACCGCCGTAAGTATCTTCTGTTGCCTGCACTCCGCCCGGCATATGAGCTTCACCGCAAACCGCTCCGAAAATTATTGAGATTATTCCCGTAACTGACAGTAACAGACCATGGATTTTAGTTAAAAGTTTTGTGTTCATTTTTAATTCTCCCTTTTGATTATTTTTTTACTTTACCGGTTCCTTCGCAAACCGAACATACTGTTTTTTGGGTTCCCGAGCATTTTGGGCAGTCAACTTTTCCGGTTGCATTGCAAGCCGCACATTCAGCACCTTGCCCCGTTCCTTTGCAATCAGGGCATTCTTTTTTTTCAGTCTCTTTACCACTTCCGCGGCAAATAACACACGATGTTTCAACTCTTCCGCTTCCGCTGCATTCATCACATCTTTGCATTGTCCACATTCCGATAGAACCCCGTGTATCATAATACTCTCCTAATCCATGACACTTTGAACAAGAAATGGGTACGCTTCCGGTACCGTCACAGAAAGAACAGTTACCGATTTTTACGACTTTAGTTCCTTCACCATTACAAATATTGCAAAGTAAAACACCTTTCCCTTCACATTCAGAGCAAGTTGTTTTTCCGTCGGAACAATCTACACATGCAACTGTTCCGCTGCCTGCACAAACCTCGCATATCGGCGAGCAGCCGTTTAAAACAAAAATCAATACAGTCAGAAAGCAAAAGCAAATGCCTCTTCTGATACATAGATTTATCTTCATGGTTTTCTCCTAATTAATATTCATTTATAAAATTCTATTAAAAATCCGGCGTATTGTAACAAATGATATGAGTTTTCGCCTCATTTTACGGCGCAATGCTAAGAAGAGCCATAAGGAATGTAAGCGGACCCGAAATCAACGTTGCAAAGAAATTAAGATAAGATAAAAAACCAAGTGTAAAAGCTATCATTTTTGTTGTCCTTTCTGTTATTCATTTAATAATTATGGTAATTTTACGGCTTTATTGTCACATTCGGCAGAAGACCGAACAGGCCTTTGAAGAACGCTATGAGTCTGTCAAAGAAACCGTTTTTGACTTCAATCTTTATTGTCGAGGCAAGTGTTCTGCCGTCTGCATCTTTCTGGACGACTCCGCTTGTCTTTTCAATTACCTTTACAGTGTAAGTCTTTTCCGTTTTCATTTCGCCGGGAATTGTGTAACTTACGGTTTTGCCGTCACCCTTTTGAACCGGGCTTGACGAGTTGCCTTCGTAAATTGCAAGAATATATCCCGAGGGCAGAGCTTTTTCCGTTTCCGCCACAACAGTTACCTTTGCACGGTATTCAACTTTCTGTGACGGTTTAAGCTTTATTTTTGCATCGGCGGTGGGATTTGACGGTGTAACGGGATTCTTTTCGTATATTGCCGTTACGGTTACATTCTTTGCTTCGAGGATATAGGCGCTCCACCTGCCCGTGTAACCCTGTTTTGCAGGAACGGCGGGTGCATTTACCGCTTTGTTTTCAACCGTGAACGGAAGTTTCGCGACCTGTTTGCCGTCGGCGACAAATATAGCATAGTAGGTTATCGGCGTGTAAACGGCGGTTATTGTTGTTCCGCCTATGCCGAGTGTGTAAGGCTCCCACTCGCCCGTGTAGCCTTCTTTTGGGGGTACTGCCGTGCTTAAAGTCTGCTGACCGTATGTGTAGGTTTCCTCTTTATACTTTTTGCCGTCAACCATAAGCGTTGCGATGTATTCAAGAGGCTCCCAAACGGCATAAAGCTCAAGATCTTGGTCCGGCATAATTTCCGGCATTTCGGGGTTCCAGCCGGCAAAACGGTAACCGTCTCTTGACGGCACTTCCGCCGCCTCCCAGCACTTTGAAAGCGGGGTGCCCGCCTGTGCGCCGAAGATAAGGTCGCCCGCAGTTCCGTCGAAGAACCACCCGCCGTTTGCGTCAAGTCTTATTACGCTGATACTTTCTCCTTTGTTTACCGTTACCGCACAGCTGCCGAGGTAGTTGTTTGTTTCGGTATAGACTTCAATTCGTGTTGAGCCCTCACTGACGCCGGTCACATTGCCCTGTGCGTCAACCGCAGCAATGCTTGCGTCGACGGATTTGAACACCATGGGCAGGCCGCTTGCGATTGCAACCGACGGTGCCGCGCCGAGGTTTGCCGAGGCGGTTCTGCCGAGGTTGAGACTGCTCTGAGCAAACGAGACGGTTATAATCTCAAAGGGAATATTGTTGGCAACGGCGTAATTGTAAGCGTAGGAGTTATAGTAGCAGTAAATAACCGCGTTTGTTCCGTCAAATGCGTTTTTGCCGATTTTTGTTACCGTGAAGGAACAATCACAGATTGCAGAGCGGAGCACTGTGCGAACGCCTCTGCGCCGATAACCGAAACGCTGTAGGGTATTTCAACGCTGTTTACGGTCCCGTTGCCCTTGAATGCTCCGCTGCCTATGTGCGTGACACCCGAAGGAACAACTATGTTCTGAGTGGTGCCTTCAAAGCCGGTGAGCGCACTGTTCTTTATTGTAAACTGTGCGCCCGACTCATCATAAACGGCGTAGTCCATACCGTTTGCGACGGCAACCGTGTAGGCGTATGAGCCTTCATAGACATAAAGAACCGGGGCGGAAACGGGCACTTTGGATATGCCATACATTTCCCGGAACATATAGCTCATATATTCATCAAAACCATTTGGACGATCTTTGTAGTCAAACAGTCCGCCGCCCACTGAAACAACGCTGTCGGGGAAATAAACATTTTCAAGAAAATCGCAACCTGCGAACAATCGTCCGGGAAGTGCTT
>ONON01000079.1 GCA_900319455.1 uncultured Eubacteriales bacterium | reverse complement strand
TGTTAAGATTTTTTAAATAATTATGGAAAAATTCACAATTAAACCGATAGCAAAAATAAAAAGCGAT
This sequence comes from uncultured Eubacteriales bacterium, assembly GCA_900319455.1. Classification (GTDB taxonomy): domain Bacteria; phylum Bacillota; class Clostridia; order Oscillospirales; family Acutalibacteraceae; genus CAG-177. The sequence goes on along the minus strand of ONON01000079.1, from coordinate 6,117 downwards.
TTTCCCGACAAATTCGGCATACCCCGTCAGAGCGGAATTGTTGACAGCCTTGTGTCAACCGTGGTTTTTGAAGAGGAATTCCGCTCGCCCGAAGCCCTCAGAGGAATGGAGGGCTTTTCGCACCTCTGGCTTATATGGCAGTTTTCGGAGAATGTGCGTTCCGGCTTCAGCCCCACCGTGCGCCCTCCCAGGCTCGGCGGGAATGAAAGAATGGGCGTTTTCGCCACGCGCTCGCCGTTTCGCCCCAATCCGCTCGGGCTCTCCTGCGTAAAGCTTCTCAGTATTGAAAAAACCGAAGAATACGGATTTGTTCTTAAAATTGCAGGCGCGGACCTTATGGACGGCACCCCTGTTTATGACATAAAGCCGTATATCCCCTACACAGACTGCCGCCCCGACGCGAAAAGCGGTTTTGCGCCCAACGCCGAGGACTACACGCTTGATGTTTTAATTCCCGAAAACGAGGCGGTAAAATTCCCTTCGGAAAAGCTTGACGCTCTCAGGAGCGTTCTCGCTCAGGACCCGCGCCCGGCGTATAAGAATGACGGCGAAAGAAGCTACGGTATGCGCTTCGCGGGTTTTGAAATAAAATTCAATGTAAAAGAAAACACTCTTACCGTATCATCTGTAGAAAAAGAAGATTATTGACAAAACGGAGGTTTAGCTGTGAATACTGTTCGTTTCGGCATTGTCGGCATAGGCAAGCAGGGTACTCTCTATTCAAAATTCTTCACAAAGGCGGGTTCAATTCTCAAAGGGGCAAAGCTGACGGCTGTTTGCGACATTGATGAAAAGCGCCGCGCTTACGCCGAAAAAAATCTGCCCGGCGTTAAAGTTTTTGAGGATTACAAAGAGATGTTCGCGTCAGGTCTTATTGACGCGGTTATGGTTGAAACCCCGCATTATTTTCACCCTCAGATAGCGATGGACGCCCTTGACGCGGGGCTCAATGTGCTTTGCGACAAGCCCGCGGGAGTTTACACAAAGCAGGTGCGTCAGCTTAATGAAAAAGCGAAACAGCACCCCGAACTGCTGTTCGGTATGATGTTCAACCAGCGCACAAACCCGCTTTATATAAAGGCGAAACAGCTTATTGACAGCGGCGAACTCGGCGAACTCAAACGCATAGTCTGGATTATAACAGACTGGTACAGGCCGAAAGCCTATTATGACCAGGGCGGCTGGCGAGGCACCTGGAACGGCGAGGGCGGCGGAGTGCTGCTTAACCAGTGCCCGCATCAGCTTGACCTTTTCACCTGGCTTGCTGGTATGCCCGAAACCGTTACGGCTCAGCTCGCCACAAGAGGCAGGGATATAAGCGTTGAAAACGATGTAACCGCCATGTGCACATTCAAAAACGGTGCGAGCGGCGTATTCATCACCTCTACCCACGACGCGCCCGGCACCAACAGGCTTGAAATCACGGGCGACCTCGGCAAAGTTGTGATTGAAAAAGGCAAACTTGTGTTTACGAAAAACGCCGTTCCCGAGCCCGAATTCAGCAGAACAAACACCGTGTTTATGGGCAAACCGAAAACAAAGAAAATCACCTACGGCGGGAAAATATATTATCTTCATTTCAAAAAACATCCCCCTCAGCACCTCGGCATAATCAAAAACTACACCGATTACCTGCTCGGCAGAACAAATGAGTTTATCGCGCCCGGCGAACAGGGTTTGAACGGCCTGACTTTCTCAAACGCGATACATCTCTCCGGCTGGCTCGGCAAAACCGTCACCCTTCCGTTTGATGAGGATTTGTTTTTAACCGAGCTTGAAAAACGCAAGGCGGAAGAAGCCGGAGAAAACACTTGATTTTTTCAAAAAAACGGCTATAATATTTACATACCGTATCGGTAGGTAAATAATTTGAAAGGAGGATTGATATGGAAAAGTACAATGTAACGGGTATGACCTGCGCCGCCTGTGTCGCTCATGTTGAAAAAGCGGTAAAAGGCGTTGAGGGCGTAACCGGCGTTTCAGTCAATCTTCTTACAAACTCCATGAATGTTGAGGGAACCGCGAAAAGCGAAAACATCATAAAAGCCGTTAAAAGCACGGGCTACAGAGCCTCGCTTTACGGCGCGCGGAACGCTCCCGGCTCCCCGGACGATATGCTTAAAGACCGTGAAACGCCGGAACTTGTAAAGCGGCTTGTTTCATCGCTTGCATTTCTTCTGCTGCTTATGTATTTTTCAATGGGTCACGGTATGTGGGGCTTTCCTCTGCCGCGCGCCGTTGACAATCCGCTTTCAATCGGACTTGTTGAATTGATACTCTCAACCGTTGTTCTGATTATAAACAAACGGTTTTTCACAAGCGGTTACCGAAGCCTTTTTAAAGGCGCGCCCAATATGGACACCCTTGTGGCTCTCGGTTCCTCCGCCGCTTATATCTACAGCCTGTGGTCGCTTTTCGCCCTTAACGCCGCTTACACCGCGGGCGATATTGCCGCCGCGGCAGCTTACTCAAAAGAGTTCTATTTTGAATCCGCCGCTATGATACCTGCCCTTATAACCGTGGGCAAAACGCTTGAATCCTATTCAAAAGGCAAAACCACAAGCGCGATAAAATCCCTTATGGAGCTTGCCCCCAAAACGGCGAATGTTGAAAAAGACGGAGTTGAAACAACCATACCCGTTCAGGATGTAAAACCGGGCGATATTTTTGTTGTGCGCCCCGGTGAGAGCATACCCGTTGACGGCATTGTCATCAACGGCCGAAGCAGCGTTGACGAGTCCGCTCTCAGCGGCGAGAGTATTCCCGTTGACAAAGAAGAGGGCAGCGAGGTCTGCGCCGCCTGCGTAAACCAATCCGGCTTTTTACGCTGTAAAGCGACCAAAGTCGGCGAAGACACTCTGCTTGCCGGAATAATCCGTATGGTGAGCGACGCCGCGGCGACAAAGGCACCCATCGCGAGAACGGCGGATAAAGTCGCCGGCGTGTTTGTTCCCTTTGTAATGGCCGTCGCCCTTATTACCGCCGCGGTATGGCTTATAATCGGCAAAGACGTATCATTCTCTCTTGCCAGAGCGATTTCAGTGCTTGTGATAAGCTGCCCCTGCGCTTTGGGCCTTGCCACCCCCGTCGCGATTATGGTCGGCAGCGGGGCGGGCGCTAAACACGGCATTCTTTTTAAAACCGCGCAAAGCCTTGAATCGGCGGGCAGGGTTCAAACCGTTGTGCTTGACAAAACGGGCACAATCACAACAGGCAGCCCCGTTGTGACCGATGTTTTCACGGCGCCGGGCGTTGATGAAACGGAATTTCTCAAGCACGCTTTTTCTCTTGAAAAGCCGAGCGAGCATCCTCTTGCCCGGGCGATATGTGAATACTGTGCCTCAAAAAGCGTTTCTCCCCTTGATATATCGGATTTCACCTCCGAAACGGGCAGCGGCGTTTCAGCGAAAATCAACGGAAAAAAACACACCGCCGGCAGCGGCAGATACATACGCACGCTTTTTAAAGTTCCCGAAAACCTCGCAAATAAAGAAACCGAATACTCCGAAAACGGCAAAACGCCCATATTTTTTGCCGATGAAAGCGGCGTTACCGGTATGATATGCGTTGCCGATGAGATAAAGCCCGACAGCCGCCGGGCTGTTGAGGAGCTTAAAAATATGGGCATAAATGTAATTATGCTCACAGGCGACAATGAGCGCACCGCAAAAGCCATAGGCAAAGCGGCTGATGTTGACGAAGTGATTGCCGGTGTTTTGCCCGGAGGAAAAGAAGCCGTTGTTCGCAGGTTAAAAGAACGGGGCGCGGTCGCTATGGTAGGCGACGGCATTAACGACGCCCCCGCGCTGACAAGGGCGGATACAGGCATAGCAATCGGCGCGGGCACCGATATAGCGATTGACGCGGCGGATGTTGTTCTGATGAAAAGCTCCCTTTTATCCGTGCCTCAGGCTGTCCGCCTGAGCAGAAAAACTCTGAGAAATATTCACCAAAATCTGTTTTGGGCGTTTTTCTACAATCTGCTTTGCATACCTCTCGCGGCAGGTGTGTTCACACCTGTTTTCGGGTGGAGCCTCAGCCCCATGCTCGGCGCGGCGGCAATGAGCCTTTCCAGTTTTTGCGTTGTTTCAAACGCCCTGAGGCTCAATCTTATTAATATCACCGACGCCCGCAAAGACAAAAAAATCAAACATAAAAACACAAATAACATAAATGTTCAAGGAGAAAATGAAATGGAAAAAATCACTTTGAAAATCGACGGAATGATGTGCGCCCACTGCGAGGCTCATATGAAGCAGGCGCTTGAGGCCCTTGACTTTGTAAGCGAGGCGGTAACGGACCACGAGGCGGGCACGGGTGTTATTACCCTTTGCGGCTCATTTGATGAAGCTGCCGTTAAAAACGCCGTGGCCAGTGCCGGTTACACATATAACGGAGTTGCGTAAAAGCCGAAAAACGCAAAAAATTACGGGGCAGTTCACAATGAGCTGCCCCGTTTGACATTCGGGATAATTTCAATCAATCTTCTTTTTCTTCGGTTTTGTTTTCAATAATATCGGTGTATGTGGCGTCGCGGTAGGGGAAGTCGCGCTTGTCGGGCTGCTGGTTTTTAACTATTTTAACGGTAAACAGCACAACCAGAATATTGAGAACGCCGTCGGCCACAAGGCAGACGCCCAGAAGCAGGCATATTAACTTAGCGCTCTCCTGCGGCCAGAACATAAGAACAATGCCGGCTACGCACGACAGGCAGGCAAAAACCGTAATTACCGGCCAGGTTTCAAGCCCGAAATTCTTTGACTGCACGGCTATGCGGATTTTAAGCAGACCGTCTGTCAGCGCGAAAATGCCCATAACAACACTGAAAAAAGTAATCAGCTTTTCGGGCTGAGCCGCGATGCAAATGCCCAATATGAGCATAACCGTGCCGGATTCAAGGTCAAACTGAAAAGCCAGCCTGTATAAATCCCTTGAAAAATAACCTACAATTTTAACGGCGCCGAACGCGAGCATAACCGCTCCGCACATTATGCTGAGAACTTCGAGGCTCTCAAACGGCCTTAAAATAAAAACAACTCCGATTGCGACAATCAGGGCTGATACAATGATATATCCGATTTTGGCGATTCTCATCGGCGCTACGGACCTTGGTTTCATCTAATCACCTTACCTGTTTTATTAAAAAGGGGGGATGGGGGCTGCACCTTCGCAAATACAGCCCCCGTATAAGATAAACCGAATTCCACACTCGCTCTATCCCCCATTATAAACACTATTCGGTTTTTTAAAACGGTCAATCGGGGCAATTTGACCTGTTTTCAGACATTTTTGAGTTTTTGCCTAAATTTTTTTGCTTGCGTTTTCGATTATCCGCCGGGTTTCTCCCTCTTTAAGCTCACAAAGACGGTTGAAATAAGCCACAATATCATATTTCATTCCGTTTTCGAGCCAGTTGAACAGCATACCGAAAAAAACCTCTTTGTAATGGCGTATAATAATTTTCTTGTCACGCTCACCGATGTTTTCACCGTCATAAAACCGGTAAAAGACCGCGGCAACCACTTTTTCGCACATACTCAAAAGGTAGCGTTCCGAAACGGTGTGGTCAACAAAATTGTAAATATGGTAAACGGCCGCCCTGTTTTCGGTGATAAAACCGATAACCGAAGTGAAGGCGTCGCAAAAAGACGAAAGTTCGGAAATCTCCGATGTCAGCTTATCGACCACATCCGAAATAATGCTGTCAACCAGAGCGGGCAGATCCGCGTAATGATAATAAAAGGAGTTTCTGTTAATGCCGCAGCGCTCAACAATATCTTTCACCTTGATTTTCGAGAGAGGCCGCTCTTTTATGAGCGAGGCAAATGCCTGCTTGATTGCCATCTCCGTAAAATTCGGCATAACACCGCCTCCTTTCATATATTCCGCTCAGCCGTCGGTTTAATTATTATATAACATAATCCGGCATTTTTCAACCGCCTCGCGTCTGTTTTGAAATATGCACAAAAACCGACGGAAAATCAAAAATATTCAAAAAAACTATTGCAAAAACAAAAAAACTGTGATATGATACCTTTCGCTATCCGGGTGTGGCGCAGTTGGGAGCGCGCTTGACTGGGGGTCAAGAGGCCGTGAGTTCAAGTCTCGCCACTCGGA
>ONON01000062.1 GCA_900319455.1 uncultured Eubacteriales bacterium | reverse complement strand
TTTCTATGAGGATGTTCTTGACGCCTACCACCTTCAGACCGTTGTCGGCACAATAAGCGGAGCGTTCTCTTATGTAGGGCTTATGGCTGTTCCGTTTGTAGGCAAAAAGATTTCGGCAAAATCAATGCTTGTCGGCGGATATTCATACACCGGTTTTTTCTATGCCGTTATGTCGGCGCTCAATCTCGGTTTTACCGTGCCCGGAATACGCAGAAAGAAAGCGCTTATAGGAGCATGCATTGCTCTTGCCGGTATGCCGAACGCGGCTCAGGGAGCGGCGCGTAAAATCATAGTCGCCGACTCAACCGATTATATGGAATGGTATTCCGAAAAAAAATACGGCATTCCCATACGCAGTGACGGTGTGCTTTCCGCAACACAGAATATTGTGGGCAAGTTCAATGCCCTGCTTAAAGAAAATCTGTACAATATCCTTTTCAAAGTCATAAAATATAAGACAAACAACCTTGCCGACGGCTCAAAACCCGTGCAATCGGACTTTACAATTTCCGGAATTTACAAAATTGTTTCGCTGTGCGGCCTTCTCGGCAATATTCTGCCCGCTCTCGCCTTTCTGTTTGATAATTACAGCGGCAAAAATAAAGAGAAGATTTATGCCGAGCTGCTTGAAATGAGAACCCTGAGAGATGAAAAATCAAAGGAGTTGGCTGAAGATGATGCAACAGTCTGACGGCGGCAATATTGTTTTTGAGTTCAAAGGTGTACGCCTTCTGCTCAACTGTTATGAAAACGGCGTTTGGCGTCTGAGAAGCGAAGCGAACGGAGACTTTGACTGTATGGGCGCCGCGCAGACTCTCGCGAAAGACCTCGGCGAGGAGTATGAGCAAAATCCGCTTCAGGTTGAATGCGAAACAAACGGCACATTGCTCACGGTAAAAGCTCCCGGCGGTTCCTTCGTTACCGCGGACGGCAACAGCATTTCTTTTTTTGATTCCGACTTTGTGAAAATCAGAGAAATATCTTCACTCAAAAAAGAAAACGGCTCTTTCTTTGTTTCGCTCACCGCGCACAAAGATGAAAGGTTTTACGGAACGGGTGAAAGATTTGACAGAGTTAATCAGCGCGGTAAAAAGGTGAATATTTACGCCGTTGACCGCTGGTGCCGGACTAAAGGCAACAGTTATATTCCAATTCCGTTTTTGCTTTCTTCTCGCTGTAACGCTCTGCTGATGAACAGGTATGAGCACTCTGTTTTTGATATATGCTCATCAAAAAAAGATGTTATCACAATTGAGCAGAAATACGCTCCGATTGATTTATATTTTTTCATTTTCAAATCGCCGGCAGAGATTTTTTCGGCGTATTGCCGCCTGACCGGGTTTGCGCCTATGCCACCCGAATGGTCTTTCGGCACACTTGTATGTCGCTATCACCCCGAATTTCAAACAAAAGAGGGTGTCTTTGCGATGATTGACGCTATGAAAGAAAATGATTTTCCGTGGGATGCCGTAATTCTCGAAGGCTTCAGGCCTTATAACAAAGACAACTTGCCTGAGCTTAAAGAAATAAGCGACCGGGTTCATTCGCTCGGCAAAAATGTGATGCTGTATGAGCAGTGCGGCAGATTTCCGCACAACAGCGAGAAACTTTGCGGCCTTGACGATTCGTACGCGGTATCTTCCGACGAGGGTGTATGGCTCAATGAGACAAACTCATTCAATCTTGTTGACAATTTCAGCAAAAAGAAGATGCGCTGTATTGACCTCACATCCGAAAGAAGCCGCAAAAAATGGTATGAGTTCTGGGAGAGTTATATAAACGGTATCGGCGTTGAGGGGGCGAAAATCGACTTTTGCGAACAGTTTCCCGACAGGGAATCGGTAAAATTTTCCGACGGCAGAAATCCGATGGCGGCTCATCACTGGTTTCCTACGCTTTATAATGTTTTGCAGTTCCGCCATTTTAACACAAGACCGCAGGGCGGCGTTAATTTTTCACGCGGAGGCGGAATAGGCGCGCAACGCTATCCGTTTGTATGGGCAGGGGATCAGAGAAGAGAATTTTTCTTTCTTAAAGTCGTAATCAGGGCAGCCCTGTCACTCGGCCTTTCGGGGGTTCCGTTTGTCAGCTGGGATATGGCGGGTTATCAGCCGTCGTTTAACCTCCGCGACAGACACCGGGAAGAAAGAGTGTTTATAAGAGGGCTTGAATTTACGGCGTTTTCCGCGAATATACAAACTCACGGCAAAATTAAACGCCCCTATGATTTTGACAGCCACACAAAAGATGTTTATCGCGCTTATTCTCACCTTCACGAGTGCCTGAAGCCTTATCTTCTTGAACAGAGCGGGGTGTCATGCGAAACAGGCGTTCCGCTTATGCGCCACCTGTTCTTATATGATCCGAATGATAAAAAAGCGGCTGACACCGAAGATGAATATATGCTCGGTTGCGGTCTGCTGGTGGCTCCCGTTCTCAAAAGAAAAACAAGGCGCAACATCTATCTGCCTGCCGGCAGATGGATTAATATATTTGACGGCAGTGAGTACGAAGGCGGGCAAACACTTAAAAATTACAAAGTCCCGCTTGAATCAATCCCCGTTTTCAGGCTTGCCGGAGCCGGCTCGGTCTGCCTTGAAACAGTGCTGAAAAACGCGAAACCTCTGTTAAAAGAAATTACGGAACTTTCAAAGTGAGTTTTGTGCGTTTGTTCCGTGCAATAACAGTTACCGTTGCCCGCATTGACGGCAAAAATATGAGCTGAACAGTTAAAGGCTGCCGCGTTACGCGACAGCCTCAAGCTTTATACTCTTTAAATCAAGACAAGCGCGAGAATTCCGAGCATTGACAGTGAAACGGAGATAATCTCCTTTTTTCCGGGCTTGTTTTGCGTGAAAAAGCTGTAAACGGTGGATATAATCATAACTCCTCCCGTCACAAACGGATACTGCGCGGAGGCGGGCAGTTTCCTAAGCGCGACGAGCAAAAGCAGATTTCCCACGGCGCACATAACGCCGTAACCGCCCATATAAAAAAGCCCTTTGCCTTTAACAATGCCGATTTTGTCTTTCGGGAATATCATCATAACAAGGCACATAATAACTATAATCGCCTCAATCAGAACCGAATACCCCGCGTCGCTTGTTTTCTCAAAATGAGAGGCGCTGAAAAACTTGTTTATAACCCCGTAAAGGCCGTTTGTGACAAAAACGCCGATGTAATAAATCGCTCCGCCTTTTTTGTCCTGCTTTTCAACAGTAAACACAAAAGAAACGGCAACAAGAATAAGGCAGATTATTTTTCCCGCGGTTATTTCCTCTTTGAAAAACAGTATTCCGGCAGTGAAAGGCAAAGCCATACCGCCTATCATACTGAAAACGGAATATTTTGACAGATTTGTTTTGCCCAGAGCACGAAGGGAAAAAACATTGAAAAGAATTACATCAAACGCCGCGACCGCGGCAACGGCTGCGGTGAACGGCGTTATTTCAAAGTGAAATCTGTTAATTATCAACAGCGCGACAAAGCCCGCGAAATGCGAGCCTGCCGTGAATTTCAATACCGCGTCCGTGCCCGAACCGTATTTTTCACGGTATTTGTCACTGAACACAAACACCAGACTGAAAAGCAGTGCGGATATACTGATAATTCCGTAATACATAAAAAACTCCGTTGAAAAATGTATTTTTATTATATCATTACGGTTTTCTGTCTGCAACAATTTTTAAATATTAAAAAGAATTTTCACGATTGATATTTTTGTGTGGCAAAGCGCGGGATAATATGATACAATAAAATATGTTATATGTTTTTTGAAAGAGAAGGGCAGAAATATGATTTTTTATCCGTATGAACTCGCACCCTATGTTTCCGAAACAATATGGGGAGGCAGAAGACTTATTGATGAATACGGTATTGTTACCGAAAAGGCGAATGCCGCCGAGGGCTGGATGCTGTCCTGCCACGAAAGCGGCCTGTGCAGTATTGTCAACGGCGAATTAAAAGGGAAAACTCTCAGGGAGGTTTATCTTGAGCATCCCGAAATCTGCGGGAAAAATGCAGCGAAGTTTGATGATTTTCCTATTCTGATAAAATTTATCGATGCCCGGGATGACCTTTCAATTCAGGTTCATCCCACGGCCGATTACTGCGAAAAAACGGGCAGGGGGCAAAGTAAAACCGAGTGCTGGTATGTGCTTGACACACTGCCCGGAGCCTGTCTCATTCTCGGTTTTAAAGAAAAAATCGGCAGTGACGAATTCCGCCGCCTCATTGAGGAAGGCCGGCTGACAGATGCGGTAAAGAAATACGATGTGAAAAAGGGCGATTTTTTCTTCATCGAATCGGGAACACTGCACGCCATTTGCAAAGGCGTGCTTCTTGCCGAAGTTCAGGAAAGCTCAAATACCACATACCGCGTTTTTGATTATAACAGAGCAGGCAAAGACGGCAAACCGAGAGAGCTTCATATTGATGACGCGGTTGCGGTCACAAATTGCGAACCTTACTCTCCGTCGCAATACTGCAAAGATAAAACCGAATCGCTTTTCAACTGTGAAAAACGCGTTTTTGCGGAATGCCCGCTTTTCAATGTCGCGCAACTTAAAATAAACGGCGATTATCAGGGAAACGCCGGCGAAAACTCCTTTGTTTCACTGCTTGTTCTTGAAGGCGAAGGCGCGCTGAAAACAGGAGATGCCGGTGTTACGCTTAAAAAAGGCGCAAGCGTGTTTATCCCCGCCGGAACAGGCGGTTACACGGTTTCCGGCAACCTGAACATTCTTGAAACAACAATATAAAGGATATTTCATAATATGTCACTTCTCAGCGCGCAGAACCTTACAATGGATTTTGCCGGCAAAGTTGTTTTCCGCGATATATCTTTTGACATAAACGCGGGTGAACACGCCGGGCTTATCGGCGCAAACGGCACGGGCAAAACAACATTGTTCAAACTCATTACAGGTGAATATGAGCCCACCGACGGCGGTATTTTCATATCAAAAAATGTTAAAATCGGCTACCTTGAGCAACACGCCTGCGCAGGGTCGCGGCGCGCTGTCATTGATGAGGCTCTTACTGTTTTCAGCCCGCTCACAGAACTTGAATTTGAACTTGAAAGAATCTCGAGAGAAATAGATTTAGGCGGCGAGAACAGGCAGGCTCTTATTGAACGGCAACAGGAGCTTTATGAAAAATTCCAGGCTGACGGCGGGCTTACTTATAAAAGCCGCACGCGTTCGGCTCTTCTCGGCCTCGGCTTTGAAGAGAGTGATTTGAATCTTCCATGCGACAGGCTCAGCGGCGGGCAGCGCTCAAAACTCAGCATGGCAAAACTGCTTTTATCACAATCAGATCTGCTTCTTCTTGACGAGCCGACAAACCACCTTGACATTACCGCAACCGAGTGGCTTGAAAGCTTTTTAACCGGTTTTAAGGGCTCGATAATCGTCATTTCGCATGACCGCTACTTTCTTGACAGAGTTACCGACAAAACCATGGAGATTTCAAATATGATGCTCCATTCGGCGAAAGGCGGTTACAGCAGATATATGGAACTGCGTGAAGAGCGGCTTGAGAGCGAGCGGCGCAGATATGAAAACGATATTGAAGAGATAAAACGCCTTGAAGCCATGATTGCGAAACAGGTTGAATTCGGCAGAGAGCGCAATTATATAACTATAGCGAGCAAACAAAAAGTGATTGACAGAATAAAGGCCTCGCTTGTTGTGCCGGAGAAAAATCCGGGAGCTGTCAGAATAAGCTTCACAACAGCGGCTGAAACGGGCAATGAGGTTCTCAACGCGTATTCTCTTTCAAAATATTTCGGCTCAAAAACGGTTTTTGAAAATGTCTCTTTTCAGGTTCGCAAGGGTGACAGAGCGTTTATCTTAGGCCCCAACGGCTGTGGCAAAACCACACTTTTGCGTGTGCTGGTTAAACAGCTCGCGGCAGACGGAGGCTCATTCAACTTCGGCGCGAATGTTAAAATCGGCTACTTTGACCAAAGCCTTGAAAACCTCGGTAAGGGCAAAACAGTTCTTGATGAAATATGGGATGAACACAGGCGCTTCAATGAAACGACGGTAAGAAATTATCTTGCTTTGTTTTTGTTTAAAGGCGACGATGTGTTTAAAAGCGTAGATACTCTCAGCGGCGGCGAAAAGGCAAAGCTCTGCCTGCTTAAGCTTATGCTGTCGGGTGCGAATGTGCTTCTTCTTGACGAGCCGACAAACCACCTTGACATTCCGTCGAGAGAGGCCCTTGAAAACGCGGTTGCATCATTTGAAGGCACGGTAATTGCCGTTTCACATGACCGTTATTTCATAAACAAGCTTGCTACAAAGATTTTCCGCCTCACCCAAAACGGAATGGAAAAAACAGACGGAACATATGATGACTATGTATCCGCTCTCGAAACGGAGCGGGCTCAGGCAGCGAAGGTTAAAAAAACGGCCGCAAAAGTCAATGTTTATAAATTGCGCAAAGAGCGTGAAAGCGAGATAAACCGCCTCAAAGGCAAAATTAAAAGGGGAGAGGCGAGAATTGATGAACTTGACGCGGAAATATCCGAAGTCAATGCCGTTCTCTCAACTCCCGAAATCTCATCAGATTATGAAAAAATAACCGGATATACCGAAAAAATCAACTCCCTTACAGCCGAGCAGGAACAGCTTATGGCGGAGTGGGAGGAGTGGAACACAAGACTTGCCCGGCTTACGGAGGAATCAGATGCTTGAAATAAAACCCTATGTTCCGGAATTCAAAGAGGATATACAGAAGGTTTGTCTCAACACCGCTTATGAAACCGCTTATGAGCCTGTTGAACGCAACTATCTGCTCAATACCTACTGCGATTATTATATTGACAATGAGCCGCAAACCTGCTTTGCCGCCGTTGACAAAAACGGCACGGCTCAGGGCTATGTTATATGCGCGCCCGATTTCAGGAAGTTCATAAAACGCGTGAAGCCATATATTAAGCAGGCAAAAAAATCGGGCTTTGACCATTATTACGAGGGTATAGCGGAACGCTTCGCTCTGCGAGTTTTCAGTCATTCGTATCCCGCGCATTTTCACATTGACATAAATGACGGCTTTCAAGGTGAAGGCACGGGAACAAGGCTTATGAATACCCTGATTGAAACATTGAAAAATAAAAATGTCAAAGGCGTTATGCTCATTACCGGCTCGGGCAACAAGGGCGCAATAAGGTTTTATAAAAGGCTTAATTTCAAAACGATTGTCGGCATAGGCCCCGCGGCGATTATGGGAATGAAACTGAGGTAGTGTTATGGTTAAATACGCGGTTATCGGCACAGGCTGGATTACACAGTCTTTCATTGACGGCGCAAACCTTTCGGGCAGAATGAAACTTGAAGCGGTATGTTCCCGTGACAAGAACAGGGGAGCGGCGTTTGCCGAAAAAAACGGAGCGAACGGCGTTTTCACAACAGTTGAATCTCTTGCACAGTCCGGTGTTGAGGCGGTTTATATAGCCAGCCCGAACGCTTTGCACGCAAGGCAGACTGAGGCAATGCTCAAAGCGGGCAAGCATGTAATCTGCGAAAAGCCCGTTACCGTCACTCCGGCGGAGCTTGAATATTTGCAGGGCATTGCCGAAAAAAACGGCCTTGTTTACGCCGAGGCAATAATGTATATGTTCAATCCGGTGAGAGATGTTCTGAGAAACGCAACAGCGAAAATCGGCAATATTACATCGGCAAATTTGGATTTTTCACAGCTTTCGTCAAAATATCCCGCGTACAAAAGCGGTGAGCTGCCGAATATTTTCAATCCGAAAATGGCAACCGGCTGCCTTGAAGATTTGGGAATCTACTGCGTTTACCCTGCGCTCGATATTTTCGGAGAGCCTGAAAGACTGAAAGCTTCAGCGGCGTTTATGGCAAGCGGAGCGGACGGCAGCGGCGGAGCGCTTCTTGAATATGACGGGTTAAGCGTAAATCTCACCTATTCCAAACTCGGCCAGAGCAGGGCGCCTTCGCAGATTTTCGGCGATGAAGGCACAATCCTGATTGAATCGGTTTCAAAGCTTACCGGCATAAAAATCGTGTTTAATGACGGCAGTGAAGAAATACTCTGCGGCGACACACCGAAAGAACAGCTTATGGGCTTTGAGGCCGACGGCTTTGCCGATATTATAGAAAACCGGGAGAATAACAGTGATTTTTACGCTCTTTTGCGCAAATCATCGCTCTCGGCGAGCAAAATAATGGAGAAAATCCGCGCTCAGGCGGGAATTGAATTTGAATATAAACCCATAACGGAGGAATAATTATGTTTTCAAAACTTTGTAACGACACTTATGTTCTGCGTCTTGAAATCGGCGAGGAAATTGTTGAAACAATAAAGAAGTTCTGCGCGGCCGAAAAACTCCTTTGCGCTGAGATTTCAGGCATAGGAGCTGTCAGTCAGGCAACGCTCGGTTTTTACAATGTAAAGAACAGAGAGTATTCCAAAACCGTAATTGAAGGTCCGCTTGAGATGGTTTCGCTCCTCGGCAGCGTAACCGAAAAAGACGGGGAGCCCTACCTCCATCTTCACGCATCCTTTTCCGGCAAAGACTGTAACTGCGTCGGCGGCCACCTCAACGCGGCGGTAATAGGCGTTACGGGCGAAATATTCATCAGAAAAATCAACGGCGCAATAGGCAGAAGAACACAGGAAGACATCGGAATAAACATCTTGGATATATGAGTTTTCAGAATGAGTTAAAAGAATATATGCTCCTTCAGGGCGTTTCCGACATTGGCTTTTCAAAGCCATCCGGCGATATCCCCGAAGGGCTGCCGTTTGCGGTTACGGTTGTTGTGCGTCTCTCTCCCGCTATTGTTAAAGAAATTGACGGCGCACCTACACACACTTATTTCAACCACTACCGAACGGTCAACGCCTTTATTGACAGAGCGTTGCTTATGTGCGGGCTTTATCTGCAAAAAAACGGTTACGGATATATCACCGTCGCGGCATCGCAGAGCATAAATACCGACGGCTGGAATTACCGCGGCAGATTTTCGCATAAACAGGCGGCAGTCGAGGCGGGGCTGGGCTCAATAGGCAGAAATTCGCTGTTCATACATAAGGATTTCGGTTCGGCGGTAAGGCTCGGAACTCTGTTTACCGACTGTCCGTTTGATATTTCCGAAATTGAGCCCGTTGATTTATGCGGAGACTGTACACTCTGCGTTGATGCCTGCCCGGCAAAAGCGATAAAAGGCGGCAAATGGAATTTGAAAACCGAAAGGGAAGAAATATTCGACGCTGAAAAATGCAGTGAGTATATGAAACACGCTTTTCAAAAAATCGGAAGAGGCGCGGTGTGCGGAA
>ONON01000085.1 GCA_900319455.1 uncultured Eubacteriales bacterium | reverse complement strand
CGAGGCGACAGATCCGTGGGGAATAAAAGTAAACCGCGTTGAATTAAAAAACATCGTTCCGCCCAGAGAGATACAGGACGCGATGGAAAAACAGATGAAAGCCGAACGCGAACGCCGCGAAGCCATTCTTAAAGCGGAAGGTGAAAAAGCAAGCCGTGTTCTTAACGCAGAAGGTCACAAAGAATCCAAAATCAGAGAAGCGGAAGGTGAAAAGCAGGCCGCAATTCTTCGTGCCGAGGCTGTGAAAGAGGCAAAAATCAGAGAGGCCGAAGGTGAAGCGGAAGCCATTCTCAAGATTGAACAGGCCAAAGCGGACGCTATCCGACTTATTAACGACGCAAGCCCCAAAGAGGGTTATCTCACACTCAAGAGCCTCGAAGCCTTTGAAACAGCCTCAAACGGTCAGGCAACCAAAATTATTATTCCGAGTGAAATTCAGGGAATTGCCGGACTTGCTCAGGGTATCAAAGAATCACTCAAATAACTCTTTTTTCAATATTTACGCCCCGCGACTTCGCGAGGCGTAATCTTTTTGTATATATTTATTGATTATTGCCTAACTGAAAAAACGCTATTGCCGCGGCGGCAGCAACATTGAGAGAATCAACACCGTTATGCATCGGAATACAGACTGTGTAATCACATTTTTCAATGGTAGTTCGCTTTATTCCTTCACCTTCGGTACCGAGTACAACGGCAAGTTTGCTTTCCGATTTAAGGCGTTCATCTCTTATTCCGAGTGTATCATTTTCAAGAGCCATAGCGACGGTCGAAAAGCCGAGCGTTTTGAGTTCCTGTATTCCGCCATTGCCGAGAAAGGCCCACGGCACCTGAAAAACCGTGCCCATACTGACACGGATTGAACGCCTGTACAACGGGTCACTGCTTGCTTTTGTAAGAAGAACAGCATCCATTCCGAGAGCGGCCGCACAACGGAAAATCGCGCCGACATTTGTCGGGTTCATAACATCTTCCAGCACAGCAACCCTTGTTGCAGTTTCACAAACATTTTCGACAGTTCTGAGAGGCGGTCTGCGCATACTGCAAAGCACACCCCTTGTCAGTTTATAACCGGTAATTCTTTCAAGAATATGCATAGGCGCCGTGAAAACGGGAATATCTTTACACCGCTCGATTATTCCTTTTGCTTCGCCTTCGATATGGGCGGGCTCAAGAAGAAGCGCAAGCGGAACGCAGCCCGAGTTAAGCGCTCTGTCAATCACTTTCGGGCTTTCGGCTATAAATATACCGTTTTCGGGTTTATCTCTGTTGAGAAGCTGCCTTTCGTTAAGCCTTGCGAAAACATCAAGGCGCGGGTCTGAAAAATCATTTATTTTTATTATTTGAGCCATTGAGTTGTTTCAATATACCCTTCTTTATCGCACGGGAGAGTAACTTCATTAATATTACCGCCGTTTTTTATAAACAGTTTATATAATTCGTCAATCCGCTCCAGTGTGTAGGTATAACCCCAGAGTCTTTTTATTTTTTCAAAATCTTCAAATGTTTCATCGCATAGCTGAACAGCGCTGCCTTTTTTGTAAGGCAAAGTAATTTTTACCGTTCCGTCAGATGAAATAAAATATTCATCGGCAAGGCTGATTATGAGGCGGTTGGCTTCCTGCACGGGATATTCCTCATCGAATTTTATTCTTGTAACAGGAAACACGGCGACTTTCGCATTCAGCATTTGGTAAACCTCAGGGCTTAATCCGGAATGACCGTGGTGCGACACCTGAACAATATCGCATTCAAGGTTTTTACCGTAGCGTTTTTCAAGTGTTTCGGACACAAGAGCCGACGCGTCGCCCGGGATGAATATTTTTGTGTTTTCCGCTTTGACTGTTATTACGCTTGAGCAATCGTTGAAATCCCGGATTTTCTCAGGATAGATGTCTTCATGAGTGCAAAGAACATCAATTTCAAGGTTTCTTATATAAAATCTCTGCCCGGAATGCAGTTTAATTTTATCGGCAGGGTGCTTTTCAAGAGCATAAAACAGTTTTTCGGCAAGAAGCTTTTCTTCCCTGTTCCAATCATCATCCTGATAGTTTTCCGACAGCAGGTTTGAATAAAAGCCTTCAATAATAACATCATCACAGTTATATTTGAGAAAATCGAGCAACTTTGAGATATGATCGGAGTGCGCATGTGTTATAAACCAGCCCGCAATAACAATCTTTTGCCCTTCGGGAGTGCGCTCACGCATAAATTTATGAATACGGTCATTATCATTTATCTGAAAATAATGGCCGCTGTCAACTATGAAAAAGCTGTAATCGCAACATTGAATAAGCAGGCACATTCCGCAATCAATAAGCGAATGGTCGTTTTCAAAGCAATAAAAAACTGTATCACACAGCTTTTTTACAGGTTGAAATTCAAATGCGGGCAAGCAGGCGTTTTTTTGCGCCGTAACACGAAGAATGCCATCGCAAGGCGTAAACAATGCGGTAACCGTTGTTTCGCCGTTTGAAAATGTGAAAAACCTGTTGCCGTAAAGGTTGTTTGAAAAAACTTTATGAAAGCCCGCCGATGTCAGTTGCTCAAGCCGGATTGCAATTTCTTTTTCACTGACATCGGTGTAATATTTCAGAAAACAGTTTTCGCGGCAATCATAAATTTCGTTTTTCCCCTGCCGGAAGGGAGGTATATTTTCAAAAATGTTCATATCAATCCCCGTGAACAAAAAGGGCGCCGACGGCGCCCTTTTGCTGTAAATTAATTATTCTTCGTTGTCGGTTACAACAGCTTCTTCAGCAATTTCAGCCGCAGGAGTATCATCCTTTTTGCGAGAGAGAATAATGTTGGCGATTATGCCGAGAATAAGAGCGCACGCTACCTCAGTAAGAGTAACTTTGCCGAAAGTCAGTGTCATTCCGCCGACACCGGCGATAAGTATAACGGAAACTACGAAAAGATTTTTGTTCTGATCAAGATCAACCTTTTGGATCATCTTAAGACCGGAAACCGCTATAAAGCCGTAAAGCGTTACACAAACACCGCCCATAACGCAGGAAGGGATTGTTGACAGAAGAGTAACAAACGGCGCAATAAATGAGGCAATAATCGCAAGCACGGCTGTTGCGAGAATTGTGATAACAGATGCGTTGCCTGTAATCGCGACACAGCCTACCGATTCACCGTAAGTTGTGTTTGGGCATCCGCCGAAAAAAGCGCCGACCATTGAGCCTACACCGTCGCCGAGAAGAGTGTTGTGAAGGCCGGGGTCTTCAAGAAGATCTTTTTCAATAATGGAAGAAAGGTTTTTGTGGTCCGCTATGTGTTCCGCAAAAACAACAAACGCAACCGGAATATAGGCGACCGCGACTGTAGCGATATAAGAGAAGGTTATGTATTTGAAGCCTTTGAATGCGCGAAGGAATGTGAATGTGGGAACCCACTGCATTTCGTTGAAGGCAGACCAGTCAATTATCATAAGAGAGGCATTGCCCGTAGCTTTGCCGATCAAAGTGAAGCAGGCGGCAACAATGTAACCTGCCGCTATACCGATTATAAACGGAATGAGCTTAGACATCTTTTTGCCGAAAACAGAGCAAACCATTACAGTGAAAAGCGTGATAAGAGCGCATATTAAACCAACCGCTCCCTTCGCTGTCATAACAAAGCCTTCATCTGTGTAAGCGAGCATATCACCGACAGCGTTGCCGGCAAGTGAAAGACCGATTATCGCAACCGTAGGGCCGATAACAACCGCGGGCATAAGTTTATTAATCCACGCAACACCGGCCGCTTTGACAACAACCGCAATAATAACATAAACAAGGCCTGCAAAAACAGCGCCGATAATCAAACCGAGGTAGCCGACATTCATCGAGGTAGCGCCCGCGAATGCGGCAAACATAGAACCGATAAACGCGAAGGACGAGCCGAGGAAAACAGGGCTTTTGCACTTTGTAAAAAGAAGATAAACAAGAGTGCCGACGCCGGCGCCGAAAAGTGCCGCGGACTGTGACATACCGTTACCGACTATGGACGGAACAGCAATGGTTGCGGCAAGAATAGCGAGCAGCTGTTGAAACGCGAAAACTATGAGCTGCCCCGGTTTGGGTTTGTCTTTGATGTCATAAGCGAGTTTCATATTTTATACCTCCAAATTATAATACAATATGATAATCATTTTTTCCAGATAGAGACACTTGTTTCATCATCGTAAGGCGGAATTTTAACAACAATAATCTCACTTCTTGCGGTTGGAACATTTTTACCGACATAATCGGCAACTATCGGAAGCTCCCTGTGCCCTCTGTCAATCAAAGAGGCGAACTGTATTTTAGCCGGCCTGCCCATCGCGATAATCGCCTCCATCGCGGCTCTTGCGGTTCTGCCGGTGTAAAGAACATCATCAACCATAATTACAGTTTTGCCTTCAACCTCAATTTCAGGTTCCGCCGATTTAGCGGTTCCCGCGATGTTTTGGGCAAGATCATCCCTGTAATTTGTAACATCAAGAAATGAGGTTTCGACCTCAACCCCCAGCGCGCTGACTTTATCCGAAAGAATGCGGGCGAGAGCCGTGCCCCTGCTTTTAATTCCTATTATGCACAAACTGTTTTCGCCCGGATTGCGCTCAACAATCTCATGAGAGATTCTTGTAAGCGAACGGTTTATCGCGGAAGAGTCCATAATATAAGATTTAAACTCCATTTTCCCCTCCGATAAAATAAAAAAGCCCCTGCCCCGCGGCAAGAGCGCAAAAACGCTGTTATAATTATCTTGCCGGTATCTCTGTACCATCTTAAAGATTTCTTTAATATTTTATCACGGCAGATATTGTTTGTAAAGATATTTTTAAGAAATAAACACACAAAATGTTGCGGTTGCGAAAAAGTGATTATTGTCTTATAATATAGAATGTAATGATACACAGACCGAGGTTTTATTTTTATGAGCGAAGCGAAAAAAGCATTATTGATTGTAAACCCCAAATCGGGCAAAAACAGAACGAGAGCCAATCCGATGAGTGTTGTTGACCGCCTTTCTTCCGCGGGATATGTATTCACCGTAAGAAACACAACCTGCGCGGGCGACGCCACAAACATTGTAAAGGAATGCGGTAAAGAACACGATTTAATAGTTTGTTGCGGCGGAGACGGTACACTAAATGAAGTTATAAACGGAGTTATGCAGCTTGACCGCAGAGTAAAGGTCGGCTACATTCCCATGGGCTCAACCAACGACCTTGCGAACACAATGGGGATACCGTCAGACCTTGACAAAGCGGCAAGTCTTATTTGCGACGGTCACACAAACGGCTATGATATAGGTATGTTTAATAACAAGTTTTATACTTATATCGCCTCTTTCGGCACCGGTGTTGATATGTCATACACTACGCCGCAGGTGCTTAAAAACCTTTTCGGTCACGGTGGATATATGCTTAATGCTTTTGTTCTTCGGCTTGGCCACAATTTACGCAATATAAAACCTATTCATGCGCGTTTTGAATATGATGACGGCGTTATTGACGACTATTTCTTTCTCGGTGCTGTTTCAAACTCCACGAGCGTAGCCGGTATTTTCAAATTTGACGAAGATGATGTCAAACTTGACGACGGTGTTTTCGAAGTGCTTCTTGTTCGTAAAATCAAGAGCGTTGCGGATGCATTCGGTATGCTTGGCAAAATAGCCAAACGTGATTATGACGGCGACTCGCTGATTTATCTGAAAACCAAAAGCGCAAAATTCACATTTGACGAGCCTGTTCCATGGACGCTTGACGGTGAATTCGGCGGTGAGGTTCAAGATGTTCATATAAACATTCTGCCTAAGGCACTTGAAATATTTTCAACCGAAAGCAAGATGTTTCTGGGTGATGTTGCCCAACCCACTTTTGTTCGTGAAGGGAAAAAGAGAAGGCTGTTTTTCAGAAGAGACAAGGTGGAAGCGGCGCCTGTTGAAGTTGCACTGGATGATCTTGAAGAAACGGTTGTTGTTGACGGAGATGTTCCTGAAGATTCCCCTTCAGACGAAAAGGAAAAAAGAAAGTTTTTTTCAAAAAAGGGCAAAAACTCCGATGAGGAAAATGATGCATCAACAGAGCCTGCCGATGAGTCTGACAACACTGAAACAGATAAAGAAAAAGAATGATTTATCAGACCGTATCTGCTTTATGAGCCGATGCGGTTTTTCTT
>ONON01000237.1 GCA_900319455.1 uncultured Eubacteriales bacterium | reverse complement strand
GATGTATGGTAAGCAAATCTGACGATGTTATGCGGCTTTTAGTTTGATGCGAAAACCAATACTGGTTTATGAGTTACTGCCCAACGGGTGCGATTATAAACCGTTATACAGTTATGGAACGGATATAGCATCCGTATTCATCATCGGCGAAATCAATGCGGTATTCGGGAGCGTCACTGCCTTTTTTGCCTTTTGTAAGAATAATGTAACACCCTGTTTCATCATCAACCTCTTCGGTGATATGGTAAGCGGAACCGTCTGTTTGCCTTATCGCGACAAAGGCGTTTTCACCGTCCGCGTAAAAATCGGGATTTTCTTCTTTTGAAGGCATTTTATAATCATCAACTCGGAGCATATAAAAAAGCAGCGAATAAATTCTGTCGGTTGTAACCGCCGCGTATTTTCTGCCGTCTTCGCCTTCAACCGAGTCAAAGCTGTAAGGGTCTATGCCTGAGAAAAAACGGATGAAAAATTCGCTGATATAATCGGCATCAATGTCATTTTTGTTTTGAAAAGCCGGAAGTGTGATATAGACCTCTTTAAGAGGATCGGTGAACGATTTGTAACTTACCGCCCTTTTTGATCCGGCAAATTCATAATTGAAATCAAATTTATTTTCAAAAAGCGACCGGTTTTCGCTGAGTTCCTCCGCGCTTAGTGTTGTTTCAGCTGTTGTGCCGCCTGAGCAGGCGGAAAGAACACAGGGTAAAGATATAATCACCGTCAATAAAAGACAAAGATATTTTTTTGACACAGGTAACACCTCTTTGCTTATAATACGATAATTATAAACTCAAAATCCCGTTTGAGTCAACTGTTTTATTAAAAACAGACCCGTCTTTCTCTTTAACGGTCTTTAAGGGTTTCGGTCAAATATCAGTTGAAATAATCTTTGCGGTGTGATATATTAAAATAAGTTATTAATAAAAGATGAAGGAGGCGGAACAGAGATGAAAAATGTATATTTCGTGCAAGTGGATGTTTCCGCCACATATAACCATCAGACCGCGTATCTGCCATATACGGCCGGCGTACTTGCGGCGGCTGCATGGGAAAGTGAGACAGTTAAAGAAAACTTTGTTTTTAAAGATTTTGTTTTTTTGAGGGAAGATGTTGCGCAGGTAGCGGGCAGAATGGAAAATCCTTCTGTGGTTGCGTTCTCCTGTTACAGCTGGAACACGGAGTATAACAAAGCTCTTGCCCGTGAAATAAAAAAGCTTTACCCGAACTGCATAAACATTTTCGGAGGGCACAATGTTCCCGACGATTTTACAATGCTGGAGGAAAATTCATGCATTGATTTTCTGTGCCACGGTGAAGGTGAAGACACAGTCAAAAAGCTGTTTGAAGCAATCGCTCTCGGCACGGATTTCGGTGAAGTGCCCAACATTTCATACAGAACAGGCATAACGGAATACAGAAGAACACAGACTGTCTGCCAGAAAACACTTGACTACCCTTCGCCCTATCTTGAAGGCTGGTTTGACAGGCTTGTTGACGAACACCCCGATATTATTTTCAACACAATTCTTGAAACAAGCCGTGGATGCCCTAACCAGTGCGCCTACTGCGACTGGGGAATGCTCAAATCAAGAGTGCGGCTTTTTCCGCTTGAACGGATCGTGGCGGAAGTTCAATGGATGGCTGACCATAAAATCGCGTTTGTATGGGGAGCGGACGCGAATTTCGG
Organism: uncultured Eubacteriales bacterium; assembly: GCA_900319455.1. Lineage (GTDB taxonomy): Bacteria > Bacillota > Clostridia > Oscillospirales > Acutalibacteraceae > CAG-177. The sequence goes on along the minus strand of ONON01000237.1, from coordinate 13,108 downwards.
AATGTTTGACAGAGACCTTGAAATTGCCGACGCGCTCGTTGAGGTCAAAAAAAAGACCGGATACCCCGAAAGAATGCGTATGAACTACGCAAAAAATAAGTTTGAAAATGTTTTTGCCATTGTAAAAAAATTCAAGGAATGCGATTTTGACAGAATCGGCGCGACTCTTTCTTTTCAGAGCATGTCGCCTACTGTCCTTAAAAATATAGGCAGAACAAACAAAGACCTTGATTTCTATAAAAACCTTCTCGCGAAATATAACAAAGAGAATATGAAGGCGTACTCTGAGCTGATTCTCGGTTTGCCGGGTGAGACTTACGAGAGCTTTATAAAAGGCGTATGCACTCTTTTTGAAATAGGTCTCCATTTTGTTTATGATGTTTACGGCTGTGTTCTGCTGCCCAATTCACAGATGGGACAAAAAGACTATGTTGAAAAACACGGGCTTAAAACAGTACGGTTTGAGCTTGCGAGGCCTCACTATCAGAGCGACGCTTTCGCAATACCGGAATACAACCAGATCGTTGTTCAAACAAACACAATGAGCAGGGAAATGTGGATACGCTCCTACACATTTGCCTTTTTGACAAAATCGCTGCACGCTTCGGGGCTTGTAAGGGCGTTTGCGGTTTATCTGCGCATTATTATGCAAATTCCTTATGAAGATTTCTATGACGGAATAATGGACTATTTCGAGGAAAATCCCGATCTTTTCGCCTCAAAGCTGTATTTTCAGACAAAGAATAATGTCAGCGATCAGTCGCTTGGAGTGCCCGGGAAAAAATACATTTTTGAACCCTGCGGAGATGTTGTGTGGGAGGACAATGAGATTTTTTACCTGAACGCCATTGCGGGGCTTGAAGAATTTTATGAGGACATTTCCCCGTACCTGAAATCATTTAATATTGAAAATGATGTTTTTGACGACCTTATGGTTTATCAGAAAAATATTTTGCGCAAGCCAGGCGAGGAGCAGTGCGAAATTGACCTTAATTATGACATTCACGGCTTTTTGACAGACGCGTATGTCAACGATTATCACTCCCTCCTGCCGAAAAAGCACCGCCTTGTTCTGAAAGATACCCGCACCGTGTACGGCTGGCCTGATTTCGGCAAATTTGTGGTTTGGTACGGCCGTCTCGGCCGCGCGTCATACAAAGACGATGTGCGCCCCGCAGAATAAGGAATAATAAAGAGAAAGCAATTATATATGGAAGACTACTCTGTAAGCATTTGTATAGGAGCTTTGAATGAGACCAATTCTCTGCGCAAATGCATTGAAACAATTTATAAAAACTGTGAAAAAGACGATATTAAAGAGATTCTGATTTGCATCTGCGATTATACAACAAACGATTGCAAACAGGCAATAAGAGATATTCAAAGTGATTATCCGGATTTTCCCGTAAAAACCGTTTATCAGCCGCCGGAGGAAAAGAACCTCGGCGGAGCGTGCAGATCAACATTCAGGGTTGCCGCCGGAACTCATATACTTGCCATGTCAAGCGACCTTGAATGCGGCCCCGAATATGTTTCGCAAATTATAAAGCTTTCAAAAGAAAACCCCGAAAAGCTTATCAAGGGCTCCCGCTGGCTGCCGAATTCCGTTTTTCACGGTTACGGCACTTTAAGAAAGGCAGGCAATAAACTTTTTCAGATTTATATGCAAATTCTGTTTCGCAAAAACATAACGGATTACACTTACTCTTTTGAAGCGGCTCCGGCTGAGGTGTTCAGAGCGATTGATTACAGAAAAAACGGCAAAGCCGCCGCTCTTGAGATGGTTGCCGAGCCCGTAAAAAAGGGAATTGAGGTAAAGGAATTCCCTGTTGTATGGAAAAACCGTGAGGAATTTGCGCACAACAAAACTTTTTTTGAAGACTTCAAATTGCTTGTTTTGTATATTTGCACCTCATTGAGCATAAAGTTTACAAAAAACAAATAAACAACACCGGTTTGTTCTGATAACTGACAGAATCAACCGGTGTTTTCCTTTTTCAGATACTCTATATCTTTAATAATATTCTGGCCGCCTCTTCTGCCGAACCAGACTATTTCACGCGCAAAATCGGGAAGACTGTGCGGTATGCCTGCAGCGTTGATTTTAACAATAAAATCGCCCGCTTTAAGCCCCGAGTAGGCATTTTGATATATGTCGGAAAAATACCTGAACCAATCATGTTTGAAACTTAATTCAACTGTTTCGGAGCAGGGGTTTTTGACAATCGCCTTTTGATAACTCAAAATCTCGTTCATTAAGGCTTCATCATCAAAAAAGGTTTTAAGAAAAGGTGTTATTTCAACATAAAACTTATAATAATCTTTTGCAACCATAAGGAAGGTACCCTCATCAAGCGGCCATATAAGTTCACCGTAATCAGGGTCGCTGCAAGTAAAAGAGCCGTTGCCTTCGGGTATTTTTCTGTATTTGCCGTAAAGAAAATCTATCGCTTTGCCGCAAACGGTGTTCGGATTCTGTTTCGCGAACAAAATGAGTTTTTCATAAAAATCGGTGTATCTGACACCTTTTTCATAATAAAGATAAATCGCGAAGCACTGAAGCAGACCGAGGTTGTGAAAGGCTCTGACAACGGATGAAATAACATTGCAGTCTATCCACTTTTCAACCGGCAGGCTCGATGTGCCGACAACCATACGAGAAAATTCTTTTATGCTGTTTTTGTCGGGAACAACATGATACTGGTGCTGTTCCGCGATTACCGAACGGATTTTATATTTGCTTATATATTCCGGATCGTTCATTATGGAGTTTGTCAGCAGTTCGCAGTTGAAAAAGTTTATTGACATATGCTGACCGTATTCCAGAAGCTGCTCTATTCCGTCGCGGAATGATTCGTATGTTTCCCCGGGCAAGCCGAGAATAATCTCGGAATAAGCCGAAATGCCGTTGCTGTTATACATCCTCAAAAGCTCGTGAAACTTTGTAAGGGGCATATTTTTGCGGTAGATGTTGTCAAGAACATCCTGGCTCATTGACTGAAACGAAAGAGTCGCGCCTTTGCACATTCCCGCTTCATTGAGCCTTTTGTTTATGCGGAAAACTTTATCGGGATTATTCTTGGAATATGTTGCCTGAAACTTCTGCGGATAACCTGTTTTGTTGTGACGGTCAATGAGGTAATCCACTATTTCCTCATCTCTCGGGAACAGGCCGAAGTTCGCGTCGGCGCAGTAGCAGTATTCTATTTTATGCTCCGACATCCAATCAATTTCGGCGTGAACCGTTTCAATGTCATACATACGCACTCTTGACTTAATATTGCCCCAATCGCAAAAAGCGCACTTATTCGGGCAGCCGCGGTTTGTTTCGAGAATTGACGAAAATTCCAGTTCCTCATCTTCAACAAGAGAATCAAAATAACCTTTGAGGTACGGAGAGACTCTTTGAGGTATGCAGGCAATTTCGCTTTTCGTTCTTTTTATTTCACCGTTGTGCCTGTAAATGATGTTGGGTATATCTTCAAGTTCCGACTTGCCGCACAGAGAAAGAAGGAGAAGACGGAAGCTCTCCTCCCCTTCGCCGAGCAGAACATAATCAACATATTCGAGGTCGCACACATCGCTGTCGGCGTTGACCTGATGACCGCCGAAAACAATAACGCACCGTGGATACTTTTCTTTTATTGCTTTCGCGAAAATCTTATTGTACTCATAATTCCAAACATAGCAGGAAAATCCGACAATAAATGGATTTTCCATTGTTCCGACAGCCTTGTCGATGTTCTGACGCTTATAAAAAAAGTTTTTAAACTCATATTCCGATTTTACCTGTTCATCCTCAAACGCGTATGCGACAAGCGAGCCCGCGGCATAGGGGAAATAAACGGAATTCCCGTACTGTGAGTTTGGCTGAGCCATATACAGATTTTTCATAAGCATCACCGCTTTTCGCCGTAGAATGGTATTTTAAAGATAAACCGAAATTCTTTTAACCGGTTCCTTGATCCCGTCAAAAACAGGGCTGTTCTCTATGAAGGCGCAAAAATCGGCGTAAGAAACGCCTTTTTTCAGCACCGCGAGCAGGTATCCTCCCGCCCCCGCTCCGCAGATGCACAGGGCATCCGCCTTTTTTCTGCACTCCGAAACAATGCCGTCAATATTGACATCCGTAACATCCGGAGAAAGAGCTTTGAGCAACTCCCACTGACGGTTTACACAGTGTGAAAACACCTGTTCGTCACCGTTTTTTATTCCCTCTTCAAGCTCGGCATTAAGCGCTTTAAGCTCTTCAAATGCTTTTAATGTCAGCGAATCTCCGCTGATATATCTGCCCATAACGCTGTTGACCATAAATCTGCCGAAATGGCGTTCCCCCGTTGAAACAAGGCAAAGCCGCTCTGAGAAAAACGGCATAAACCGCTCGGGAACATCTATATATCTTATTACCGGCTGCTGAGGAATCCCGGGCCCAGATGTTGTTATTTTTACCGAAGGGGTTATTCCGCCCGCCTGATCCTGCCAGCCACCGCCCGTATTCATAAGCTGTTCGGCGACAAAAACCATATTGATTATTTCATCATCCGTATAATCTTTTGAAAACAGCCTGCTCAACGCTCTGAAACAGCCTGTTAAAAGAATACTGCTTGTGCCGAGGCCGGAGCCTTTTGCTATACCGCTGACCGCGGTTGTAAGACGGAAGCCGTTTTTAACCGCCGTGTTTTTTGTAACTCCGATTGTTTTCAACGCAGCGAGATGTAAATTAAAATCGGAAAAACCGCACTTTACCTCAAGGGTGTCAATCTCTTCGGGAAGAAGCGAAATAACAGTGCCGTCATTACAGAATTCGAGATGCTTGTGCTCAAGCTTTTCCGCCTTGACGGTTATGGGAAGAATTCCGTCCACTTTTGCCGCCATATTTATTACGCTGCCGCCGTTGTCGGTGCAGTAAGGCAGGGCGTCGGTCCATGTTCCCGAAAGATTTATTCTGACAGGAAGCGCAACCGAAACACTGTCGCAAAAGCATTCCAACGCCTCAAGAGGTTTCACATTGCCGAAATAATAATCCAGCACCTTTTGGCGAACCTTCGCGTATTCTTCCGAATTCCATTTTGCAGCATTGCGAAGGTCGTTTAAATACTTACGGTGCTCGGCATAATAATCATAATCGGCGTTTTCAACGCAGTACTGCATACTGACCTTTTCACCGGATGCTTTCAAGGTGTATTTTCTGTATGAATCGGAAAAAGACCTGCCTTTGTAAAATCTCGGTATTTTCCAAAGTTCTTTACCGTTTTGTTCATCTTTCGGGTTTTCATTGACAGGGCAAACTACGGTAACATAAGCACCGTCACGCATTTTCATTCCGCAAACAAGAGTTTCATCGCCGACCGTAAGATTGTCAATGGCAACATCGCACACAAAGCAGTTCTTGCCGACAACGCAGTTTTCACCTATCAAGGCATTATCAAGCACCGTGCCCGCGGAGCATCTTGAAGTTGTTGAAAGAATGCTGTTTATGCAGTTAACGCCGCTTCGGGCGCCGTCGGAGAGCGCTTTTATGTTTTCAAGGCTCTCTGTATTTGTGCCGAAATGGAGAAAATCACTGCCTGAAACCTCACACACATCCATTGAAAAAGGTGACAGATATTTATAAAGCGACCTGCGAAATTCTTTATGTGTTTTTGATATTCCCGCTTCATTGAGATATTTGTTTTCATCAATGTTTTCGCACAGCAGAGTTATAATATCGGTGTAAAGATTGAGCTCCATACCCGCGCCGCGCAGTTTCGCGGTTAAAGCCGTTTCTTTTATCATCTTTTTTGCCGCCGAAACAAATTCCGGCGAAAAATATGAAAGGCCTGTGTCAACAAGCGCGTAATCATCACCGTTTGACCTGCTGATTTTTTCAAGTTCCGTCGCGTTGATTTTGTGGGGATACTCACTGAGCTTGCCTCCGGATGAGCGTATCATTACCCCGTGGCGGGACCCCGTATGAAAATCGGCGCGCACACAAAACCCAGCGTTGTTTTCAAAATTGGGAATATATCCGCCTGTTTTCACAAGAATATCACTGCAGCTGACCAAAAGCCCCGATTTAATGTGACCTGACAGGCGGTTTGCCTCGCTGATAATAAGTTCAAGAAGGGTAACCGGCTCACTGCCGCTGCCGATGTCGGCAAAAGCTTTGCCGCGCACCGCGTAGCAAACGGAACGCTTGCTCATCCCGCCCGAATTGATGAGCATAACTTTTTTGCCCGGCAGGCAGTATGTGTCAATAACATTAAGCATCGCACCGCCGGAACCGAGACGGCAGCCCTGCTCATCATCGGCAATAACCGTTATGGGAGATGATATTTTTTCTTTCATCTCCGAAAGCAGTTTTTCACACAGATTTTTTTGTCTGAGCGTGCCGACGGTCAATATTATATTGTTCCACTTGCCTGCGTAGGTGTTCATAAACTATACCTGTTCAATTATATAATTCAGTCGGTAAAACAAGATTTGTCGGATTCCAGTACATTAAGCTTCTGACTGCGTCTGCCGAACCATACAATCTCACGCGCGTAATCGCTGAAATTCTCAAAACACTGTAATGATGATGTATCAACGGCGCAATTCTTTTTTTCAAGTTTAACGGGCGTGTTTTCAAGGGCGGCGGTGAAATACGACGGAAAATCATATTTGAAATAAGACGGGGTTTTGCTCATAACAGGTGTTCTGACGGTTGCCTTGCTGAAATCAATCACCTGCTCAAGCTGTTCATCAAGCCCGGTAAATCCGGCGAGAAATCCCTTTATGTCTTCAAAAAAAGCGTCATAGTGCATTATAATGTTGAGAAAAGCCCCTTCATCCATAGGCCAATAGACATTGCCGAAAAGCTCATTGAAAACATACTGTTCGTTTATCCCCTCATTTACAAGAGAAATTTTTCTGTAAATTTCGGGAAAAATGTTCCATTCGCAGGATGAATTTTCTTTTAACCAATAAGAAAGGCGTGTATAGAACTCCGAATAATCAATGTTCTTTTCAAGCCTGAGCCATACCGCCGCATTTCTTAAAAGACCCATAGAGTGAAAGCATTGAACTACGACGGCAAGGTAGCGGCAGTCCACCCTTTCCTCCGCCGACATACTGAATGTTGAAACAACCGTTTCGTTATATTCTGTAATATCAAAATTAATCGACGATGTGTGCTGCTGAACATAAGGCAGCCGCACTGTTTTTATTTTGTATTTTTTTATGTAATCCGGATTTGCGAGCGTTGAATTTGGCAGCACAATGCAATCATAAACCTCAATTACGGAGTGCTGACCGTTTTCAATAATTCTGCCTATGCCTTCAAAAAAGCTTTTTTTTGTTTCACCGGGCAAAGCGAGAACCAGCTCTGTGTATGTGGGAATGCTGTTGTGCCTGTAAACGGTGAGCAGGCGCGAAAAAATCTCACTGCTCATATTTTTTCTGCCTGTTATTCTGAGCGCGTCTTCGGAGGTTGACTGAAGAGACATTGTTGTGCTTTTGCTCAGCCCGTTTTCGGCAAAGCTTTTGGTGAGATAAAACACATTGTCGCCGTTCATTTTTGCGTAGTTGACTTTTATCTGCTGAGGGTAGCCGGTTTTCTTTTTTGCCTGAACAAGCATATCGGCAATCTCTCTGTCGCGTTCAAAAAGCCCGAAATTGCCATCCGCTCCCCACACATAATCTATTTTATGCTGAGAGAACCACTCTATATCGCCTTTTACCCGTTCCATAGGGAACATACGCACCTTTGATTTCATCGGCCCCCAGTCACAGAAAGCGCAGTGGTAAGGGCAGCCTCTGTTTGTTTCAAGTATTGCGGAAAAACTTGTGTTGGGGTTTTCTTTAATAATATCATCAAAAATGCCCATTGTGTACGGTGACGGATAATCTGTGCCTTTTACGCAGGCAAAAGCGGTGTGCACGGTGTTGTTCCCCAGACGGTAGGCAATATTGTGAATGCCCGCAAGAGACTTGCCCGAGCCGAGGCAAAGCAGAAGTTTTTCAAAAGACTCCTCCCCTTCGCCGAACATAAGAATATCAATAAAAGCGTATTTTTTTAACAGTTCACTGTTTTGAGAAACATTGTGGCCGCCGAAGACCACGGTACAGCCGGGATATTTTTTTTTGAGAATTTCAGCAGTGCGCAAATTGAATTCATAATTCCAGACATAGTTTGAGAAAGCCGCCACAGACGGGTTATCAAGCTGTGCGACAATTTTTTCGGGGCTTTCGCGCCTGCATATTATTTTTTTCAGTTTCCATTTTTCATTTATTTCGGGATTGCTCCACGCAACCGCCGCCAGAGTGCCTACCGCATAGGGCAGATACATCTGATCTGAGCGGCTGCTGAAGGCATCCGAAACCTGAAAAAAATAAACATTGTTCATTTTACCCTCTAACAACCGAAATCCGAGAATTTGAAATAAAAGCGTCGGTCATCCCGCGCCTTCTGCCGAACCAGACGGTGCGCATTGCGCACTCCTGCCAATCCGCATAGCGCAAAGGAGTCAAAGAAACGGTCGTTGCCGTTTTTTCGAGTGCTTTTGCGTTTTTAAAGAAAAATGAGTAAAAATCATAATCTAACCGCTCCGACTTTTCAGAGGCGCACGGTGTAACACAGAACATTCGCTGAAATCGTACGAGCTGATTTACGAACCCGTCATCGGCGATATAATCTTTTAAAAAATGCTTTAAATCCGCATAAAATTTTGCGCTGTTTTTAACGCATCTAAGAAAAAACGCCTCCTCGGGAAACCAGGTGATTGCGCCGAAGCTGTCATCAACAAAGCTGAGTTCTCCGCCGCCGTCAAGATATGAGGAGTATATATTTTTCATAAGATTGAAATCGGCGTTTTCTTTTTGCAGAAAGCCGGTAAGCCGCCGGTAAAAATCATCGTAACGCACGCCTTGTTCACGATTAAGATAAACAGCTATATACTTTGTAAGCCCCATATGGTGGCACGATTGAACGGTCAAAGCAAACAGATTTGCCGATAACATATCTTCGCGCGGCATTGTTGATGTGGAAACAACAATTTCACTGTAACCGTAGCTTTTTTTTGACTCTTCCTCACTTACATGATGAAGGGTTGACGGAACTTTAACGGTTTTGATTTTGTATTTTTCACGAATTTCTTTATCGGCAAGCATTGAGTTTGCCAAAATCTCGCACCTGAAAATATCTATATAGCTGTGCTGACCGAGAGAGAGCAATTCACCTATACCCTTTGTAAAGCTTGAATACGATTCTTCGGGCAGGCCGAGAATAATCTCGGAATAAGGCCTTATTCCGTTTTTTTCATATTTTTTAAGCGCCCTGACAAAGCTTTCGGGAGTCATGTTCTCACGCCCTATGGCTTTGAGCGTTTTCGGATTTAAACTTTGAAATGAGATAGAAGGACCGTTTGACATTTTAGCGTTGAATAAATCGCACGCAATTTTAAGCACACGCGGATTGTCTGATTTTGCGAATGTGACATCAAAATGCTCCGGATAACCGGTTTTTGTTCTTGAGGCAATAAGCTTCGCGGCAATATCCTCATCCCGCTCAAACAAGCCGAAATTCGCGTCCGCGGCAAAACAGCTTACTATTTTATGAGATGAAAACCAGTCAATTTCGGCAAAAACACGCTCAAGCGAAAAAAACTTGATTCTGTCTTTTGTGGTTCCCCAATCGCAGTAAGCGCACCTGAACGGGCAGCCTCTGTTTGTTTCAAAAAGAGCGGAAAATGAGATTTCGGGGTAATCTTCGAGCAAACTGTCAAACACTCTGGTAAGATACGGTGAAGGATAATCCGACATAGGACATGCGTTTTTCTGAGTTGTATAGATTTTGCCTTTCCCGTCTCTGTATGAAATGCCCGAAACTTTTGAAAAACCGCCTTTGTTTAAAATTGCCTTCAATAACCCGGCAAAGGCTGTTTCTCCCTCGCCGAAAATAAGAAAATCAACAAATTCAAGTTCATTGAGAGATGTTTTGCCCTCGGCTATCTGATGACCGCCGAAAATCACCTTGCAGGCGGGATTTGCTTTTTTTAACTCACGCGCAAGGTCGCAGTTGTATTTATAATTCCAGACATAGTTTGAAAAACCGACCGCGTAAGCGTTTCGCAGTTTTGAGACGGCTTTTTTTATATCTTCATAAAAGCATATAAAACCGCCGAAATCGCAGGCAGACGCGATTTCTTTATCCGAAAAGGCGTAAGCCGCGAGCGTGCCTGCCGCGTAGGGCAGATAAGCGCTCTTTTTTTCATCACCGTAGATGTAGCCCGGCTGAACCAGAAAAACTGTTTTTTTCATGTCAGCCACCGTTCTTTTTCAGCGTAACCATTTGAAAGCGCCGTGAAAAAGCAAAGGAATGTACGCAAAGTGACAATGTTTTATTATAAAACACAGTATAATAAGAAAATCTCAAGCGCACACCTCCCTATTTTATGCAATTATAAAGAATTATATTATAGAGCCCCGCAAAAGTCAAGGAAGCACGGCCGTCGATTTGACTGCCGCGCATACTGAAAACCGGGTTTTTAAACAAGATAGTCGGTAACCTTAAAAAACAGATTATTGCCGCCGTTGACTGCCGCAAAAAACGCCGCCGTATAAACAACCGACAGCGCGAAAGCAGCGGGATACGACACCATGCCGCTTTCAAGCTTATTAAACGCCTGTTCAAAGCCCGGTGTTTTATTGCGCCGCGCTTCAAGCAATATAAGCAGAGGAAAAAGAACGAATAAAGCAATATTCACATCCGAATAAAACAAAATAAAGCCCAAAATTCCCGCGGCATAAAACAGAAATACCGCTGTGATAAACAGTTTGCGTCTGAACAGGAAAACCTGTTGTTCGGATTTTCGCAGCTGAACACTGTTCGCGTAAGCAATCAGCAGCAAGCAGGCGAAAAACGACGGAACGGCCGCAAGAATTGCCGCCGTAAGGCTGCCGAATGAGCGGGATTTATTTAAAACATCGCCGATAAGCCCGAAAGCAATTCTGCTGTACGGCAAATAATTATAGGCCTGAGTATATTCAAGACAGTTTTTCAAAAACACGCCGGCCGCAAATGAAACCGCGGATGTCAGAATACAGGCAATTGCCGGCAATACGGCGTCACCCGGCTTTTTGATAATTCCGTCTGATGAAAAAGCACCGTGCACCAAAGCGTAAAACACAAAAAACGCCGTAAACGCCAAAACGCCTTCAGGGCAAAGAAAAACGGATATTGCCGTAAAAACAACCGCTTTCTTTACAAGCGCCGCTTCGCTCTGACAATTATTAAGCGCTTTTATTCCCAACAACACAATAATACAAGCGGCACATGACCATACACTTTTCAGGCAAACAAAGAGCAGCGGCTCGGCAACAAGCATTACAGCCGCGTATTTATATTCACGCGAAAAACCGGATGTAACATCTGAATATGTGCGTGCCGAAATAATTATAAGTGCCATTGAGGCAGAAAAAGCAAACAACATGCGCCACACCGCGGCAGCGCCGCCTTTTTCAACCTCAATAATCATTGAGTATTTGAGCAAAAGCAGCGCGAGAACAGCACAGTTGACAGCCATATTTTTTTTGTTTTTGATTATGTCAGCCATAAATCACACACCGTAAAGAAAAATCGCAAAATAAACCGCCGCGCAGGCGCTTACCATATAATTCTGCCGTGCTTTCGCGGAAATATCCTTCAGCGCGCCGACAACCGCCGAATTGCTATTGACAAGATAAAACACCAGAAGGCACAGTTGAACAAGAGCGGCGTTCGCGCAGTATCTTGAAGCCTCCCATGTAAAAACAGTAAGCGGGATGACAATAAGAGGAAAAGCCATACACAAGCTAAAAATAAACTTCTGAAACTTGTTTTTTGCCGATTTTATAGCTTTTGCCCACAGCACCGTAAAGCACGCGAAGCATGGCAAGCCGATAAAAACGATGTGCAAAAGGCTCGGCTTCCAGTTGCCGCGCTCAAACCCGTAAACTTTGACCGCTTTTATAAAATAGGTTTTAAACGGCTCAAAATAATCATTGACACAGGTGGATATGATTTTTTGTCTGTCTGCAGGTAAAAGCTCGCCTGTGTATCTTGAAAAGAAGTAATCGACCATCTCCGCCGCGCTGTCAAACTGAATATTTTTTTGCAAAGAAAGCGCAATCAAAGCGGTTGCTATCATTCCGGAATACGCCGCGGCGCAAACGGCAAGATTAAGCTTTGAATAACCGCTGTCATAAAACTTCTGAAGCAAAACAAGAGACACCAGAAACATTGATGTAAAAAGAAACACCGAATTGATAAGCGTCGCAAGAACGCAAACGGCAGGCACAAAAATTATTGACGCCCTGTGTTTGCAAAAAACAACACATAAAAGAGCAAGCGCCCAGAGCAGTTTGTCAAATTTTTGATCGACGAAAAATGTTCTGAAAGAAAAAGGCAGCACGCACAAAATGATTATAAAAAACAAAACAAAGCTTTTTGTTTCGGGATTGTTTTTTGCTTTTTTGAGGGCAAGCCCGATACAAAGCGAAGCGGCAAACGCAAGAAAAGCCGAAAGAAAAGCTGAAATTCGCGCTGTGAGCTCGGGCGTAACCTCATCAAAGAACCAACTGATTACCTCGCCGGTAATTCCGCCCCTTGTGATAAAGCCTTTGTCAAATGTATATAGATAATACAGGAGATAATACCCCGATGATTTTTCGATTTTATCGCCGAGAACAAGGGCGCCGAGCCAGACAAATAAAACGGCAAACGGAACAATAAAACAAAAAGCATCTGTTGACGCGAAATTTTTTATTTTTGAATAAAAAGCTTTTTCTTTCACGCCGTTCATCCGTTTGCTCCCCTTTCCCGTTTTTTCAACCGAAATTATACCATAACACTTATTTGTTTTCAACATTTTAAATAACGAAAAGGCCGCCGGAGCGACCTTTTCAACGGGATTTTCATTAAAATTTAACCGTGCCTCTTTTCCGCTTTTCTCCTGAGCGCTTTGCCGAATTCAAACACCGGAACCGTGCTTGCAGCAAGCAGAATTGATATAAGAAGCTCGTCGAGTTCAAGGGTGAAGTGCGTTTTCGCGTCATCAATCGGGAAGAATATGTCGCGAAGGAAAGGCACATATATCGGTAACAGTGTAAG
>ONON01000086.1 GCA_900319455.1 uncultured Eubacteriales bacterium | reverse complement strand
TTTTTTACAGCCGTATTTTAAATAATCGGATTATCTGAAATTATCCTGTGTTATCTCGCACTCAACAGACAGCTTTATGTAACCCGCCGTCATCGGGGCAAGCTCAATTTCCGTAATTCCTTTTTCTCCGCTTATAAGTTCGTCAATTTTTTCATCAAAAACAAACGGAACGGTTCTTTCACTGCGATTAATTACGACAAGGAGCTTATGCCTGCCGTTGTCAAAAGGAGTTCGCTCAAACACATACAGTTCCTCACGGCAAACAATGTTCCTGAAAAGGCCTCCGTTGAGCAGCGGTTCGGTTTTGCGTATTTTGCCGATTGTTCTGTAATAATCAAGCAAATCATTTTCAATATTATTCCACGGAAAAGGCCTGCGGCAGAACGGGTCGCGGTAGCCTTCGAGACCCGCTTCATCTCCGTAGAAAACACACGGAACACCGGGCAACGCCGCCGTCAGAGCGTAGGCAAGCTTCAAAAGCCTTATCGCGTCTTTACGCTGAAAAACCGACATTTTAAGTGTTGAGAGTTCCTCGTTTGTCATATCTCCTTCCTCACGGCCGCCGAGAACGGTTAAAATTCTCTGTGTGTCGTGCGTGCCCAAAAAGTTCATCATACAGTCGCTTGACTGTTTGGGGCAGCGCCTGTAAAGTCCGCCGGTAACCGCTTCGATTTTTTTGCTGTTTCCGTTTCTTATATAGTCTATAACGGCGTCACGCAAAGGATAATTCATTACCGAGTCAAGCTCGTGTCCGCGAAGATACGGCCTTCTTCTGCCGTAAGAAATCTTGTTTGTTGCGTCTTCCCAGACCTCACCTATAACAGGCGCGTCCGGGTTTAGTTTTTTGACTGTTTTGCGCAGATTTTCCAAAAATGTATCGCTCAGTTCATCCGCAACATCAAGCCTCCAGCCGTATGCGCCCATATTCATCCATTTCGGAATAACTTTGCCGAATATGAAATTCATATAAGATTTGCTGTCGCTCTTAACTCTCGGCAAAATGTCAACGCCCCACCAGCATTCATATCCATTGGGATAATCGGTGAACGAATACCAGTCATAATACGGCGATTGCGGTGAATTGTACGCGCCTTTGCCCTTGTAATTACCCTCACGGTTAAAATAAACGCTGTCAGAACCCGTGTGGTTGAACACACCGTCAAGAATAATGTTTATTCCGCGCTTCTCCGCTTCTTCAAAAAGGGATTTCAGTGCCTCGTCTCCGCCGAACATACTGTCAACTTTAAGATAGTCGCCCGTATCGTATTTGTGGTTTGAGGCCGCTTCAAAAACAGGGGAGAGATATATGGTTTTAGTGCCGAGAGACGCGATATAATCCAGTTTCTCAATAATACCCCAAAGATCACCGCCGAAAAACACATTGTTTTTAAGCGGCGCGCCGGGGAAGGGGGCGTACTGAGGAATACCGTCGTCCCAGTCGGCTTTGATAATCGCGTCGCCGCGCGCACCGCATTTTCCGCTTTTGCGAAAGCGGTCAACAAAAATGTGGTAGATAATACCTTCCTTGAATGTTTCGGATGTACGGTAACTGTCATCAAACACAAGCAGCTGCCTGTCGCCCGCTTCACAGCACTCTTTTAATTCAACCGGTTCCTCTCCGCCTGCGAAAATTTCTTTTTCCGCTCCCGATATTTTATAACGGTAGCAGAACAGTCCTTTTGACGGGTTGCCGCCGGTGAGTGTTTCAAGGCAGAAAACGGCGGAGTAAACATCACAGCCGTTCTCAATTCCCGACCACTCGAACGGAATGTATTTAAGCTCATCATCAGGGAATTCAAGAGGGTCCGCGTAAATTTGCATTTCGGTGTAATAAGTGCCGAAAGAGCGGGGAATTTTAAGCGCAAGGCGCAAAGTGTCGCTTCCCGGGAAAGCCCCGAAAAGCGACATATCGCGGTTATGGAATTTGCTGTGTTTATGCTCGGTTATATGAAAATCCATTATTTTATCTCACTTATGTGCCAGATGTTGCGCGCGTATTCGTGTATGCTGCGGTCTGATGAGAAGAAGCCAGCGCCCGCAATGTTAGCGAGCGATTTTTTTGTCCACTCATCGCGGTCTTTGTATTCGCTCATTACTGTTTTATATGTGTTTATATAAGACTCATAGTCCGCAAGGCACATATACGGGTCTGAAATTCCGTGACCGTGAACAAAATAATTGAACAGCTGAGTAAAATCATTGCCGGCAAATGTGCCGTTTAATCTGTTAACAGCGTCACGAAGTTCATCATTCGCCATATAATAGTCAATAGACCTGTAGCCCTGTTTCCAGATTTCATCTACCTCACTTGCGGTGAGGCCGAAAATAAAGATGTTGTCGTCGCCTACAGCCTCTTTCATCTCAACATTCGCGCCGTCAAGCGTGCCGAGCGTGAGAGCGCCGTTTATCATAAATTTCATACAGCCGGTTCCGCTTGCCTCTTTGCCGGCAAGTGAAATCTGTTCGCTTATATCCGAGGCCGGCATAAGAATTTCCGCCGTGCTTACATTGTAATCCTCAACATAAACAACTTTGAGAATTTTGCTGACAACAGGGTCGTTCTCAATCTCTTTGCCTACGCTCCAGATAAGGCGGATAATGTTTTTGGCAAGGTAATATCCGGGGGCCGCTTTACCGCCGAAAATAAAGGTAGTGGGCGTTACGGGAGCGTTGGGGTTCGCCTTGAGAATATTATAAAGAGTGATTATTTTAAGCACATTGAGAAGCTGACGCTTGTATTCGTGCATACGCTTTACCTGCACATCGAACACAGAGTGCGTGTCAAGCAGAACACCCGACTGCTCATAGTATTTCTCGGCAAATCTCTGCTTGTTTTCATGCTTTATTCTGCGAAGTTCCGCGATTACCGATGCGTCATTTTTATATTTTAAAAATTCCGAAAGAGCAAGTGAGTCTTTACGGTAAGCTGTGCCTATGCAATCGTCAAGAAGTTTGGCAAGCTGAGGGTTGGAGTAGCAAAGCCAGCGTCTGTGGGCAATACCGTTTGTAACATTTGTGAACTTTTCGGGCATAGCCTTATAATAATCGTGAAAAACGGTTTGCTTGAGAATTTCGGAATGCAGGGCGGAAACACCGTTGACCGTGTGCGAAGCGGCAACGCTCAGGTTCGCCATCCTAATCTGATTGTAAGCAACAATGGACATATTGCTGATTCTGTCCCAGTCGCCGGGGTACATATTCCAGAGATTTTCGCAAAGCCTGCGGTTGATTTCGCAAACTATCATATAAATTCTCGGAAGTTGAAGCTTGAAAAGATTCTCATTCCAGGTTTCAAGCGCCTCGGGAAGAACGGTGTGGTTTGTGTATGAAACAACTTTTGTTACAATACTCCACGCGTCATCCCAGGAGTAGGAATAGACATCAAGAAGAACTCTCATCAGTTCCGGAATAACAAGGGCGGGGTGTGTGTCGTTTATATGTATGGCGACCTTTTCGGCAAAATTGTTAAGAGTGCCGTATGCCGCGAGATGGTCGCGGATAATGCTTTGCAGCGAAGCGGAAACAAGAAAATATTGCTGAGTAAGGCGAAGAAGTTTGCCCTCATCGTGATCGTCGGAAGGGTAAAGAACCTTTGAGATAACCTCTGCGTTACTTGTTTCCTCAATGGCTTTTATGTATTCACCCTGAGAGAAAAGGCTCATGTTGAAGTTTGTTGTGTCAACAGCCTTCCACAGGCGCAAAACATTAACCGCTTTTGAATCGGCGCCTGAAATCATAATATCGTACGGAACTGCTCTGACTGTGCGGTAATTTTCACAGGTAACCGTGCATTTGCCGTTTTCCCAGGTTTCATTCAGGTCGCCGCCGAGCGTTATGTCAAACGCTTTGTCGGGGCGAAGAACAAGCCAGGAGTCGGAGCCGCCCATCCAGTTGTCAGGCAGTTCAACCTGGTTGCCGTCAATGATTTTCTGCTTGAAAAACCCGTATTCGTAACAGATTGAAAAACCTGTTGCCGGGTATTCGAGAGTTGTAAGCGAATCCATAAAGCAGGCGGCGAGTCTGCCTAAACCGCCGTTGCCCAAGCCGGGATTGGGCTCCATATCGCACAGTTTGTTAATATCAAAGCCCCATTCCCTGAGAATTTCGGTGTATTCATCCATAACGCCGATATTCATCAGGTTGTTTCTGAGCGAAGGGCCTATAAGAAATTCCATGCACAGGTAATATACTCTTTTTGCCTGCTGCTTTTTTATTTTGTCGCGGTAAACAGCGCGCTTCTCGGCGAGTATATCTTTAACGCTTAAAAGAGTTGCGCGGTAAATCTGATCGTAGCTTGCCTCATCATGAGCAATGCCGTAATACCTTGACAGTTTTGACATAAGTGACTTGCGTATTTCTTCTTTGGTCTTTTTGTCTGTTGTTTGTTTTGCCGTGTTTTTTGCCATTTTATTTAACCTCGTGTTTTAATAGTTCATTATTTCTCTGTAGAGTTCAATGTATTTTTTCGCCGACGCGTTCCAGGAGAAATCGACAGCCATAACGTTTTTAATAAGGGCAATCCATGCGTCGGTGTTGTGATAAAGCTCAATGGCGTCTTTAATAACCGCCATCATTTCGTGCGCGTTGTAGTTGGCAAAGCTGAAGCCGTTGCCTGTGCCGTCATATTTGTTGTATGCGTGAATTGTGTCATACAGTCCGCCGGTTTCACGCACTACGGGCACCGTGCCGTAACGGGAGGCAATCATCTGCGAAAGGCCGCAGGGCTCGCTCTGTGAGGGCATAAGAAAAATATCGGAGCCGGCGTAGATTTTTTTGGATAGAGCTTTGTCATATTTGAGAATGGTGCAAACTCTGCCGGGGTGCCTTGACGCAAGACCGGAGAAAAAGTCTTCAAACTCCCTTTCACCGGTGCCGAGCAGAACAAAATTTACATCGCAGGTGCATATAATTTCTTCAATAACCCTCGAAACAAGGTCAAAGCCCTTGTGCGCCGCAAGCCTTGAAACCATTGATATAATCGGCGTTGCCTCATTGTAGAATCCACAGATGTTCACAAGCTCTTTTTTGCACTGAGATTTGCCTGAAATATCGTCGGGAGAGAACTTCTTGAATATTTCCTCATCAGTCGCCGGATTGTAATAATCAATGTCTATTCCGTTTGTGATGCCTGTCATTTTCCAGGCGTTTTCACGCAAAATCGGGGCAAGACCGTAGGCAAAGTATTCGTCCATAAGCTCTTCGGAGTATTTTTTGCTCACCGTGCTGATTTTGTCGGCGCATACAATAGCGCCTTTGAGCAGGTTTATGCAGCCGTCATATTCCACAACATCTCTGTCCCAGAAACCGAGCTCAAAAACATCGCCTAAAATCTCAAAGCCGTATTTGCCTTGATAAGCAATATTGTGAATGGTAAAAAGCACCTTTATATTGCTGTATTCACTTATGTGCGCGAATTTGCGCTTGAGGTAGATAACCGCGGGCGCGGTCTGCCAGTCGTTTGCGTGCATAATATCCGGGTAGAAGTTCATAACACGCATAAGCTCCATAACAGCCTTGCCGAAATACGCGAAGCGTTCGCCGTCATCATAACTGCCGTAGAGCGTACCGCGTTTAAAATAATACTCATTGTCAATAAAATAATATGTCACATTATCTTTTTTATATGAGTTTATTCCGCAGTACTGATTGCGCCATGAGAGAGAAACTCCAGTTTCATATTCAAGCTTTAATTTGTCACCTGTTTTTTCTCTGATGCCCGCGTACAGCGGTATGACCACCCTTACATCGCAGCCGTCGCCTGCGGCTTTTTTCAGCGCCGCGGGCAGAGAGCCCGCAACATCAGCAAGCCCGCCCGTTGAGGCAAAGGGAAGAGCCTCGGAAGCAACAAACAATATCTTCATAATCTTTTTCCTTTCTTTCGGGTAACGGCAAAAGCCGTCAACTCTGAAAATATAAAACAGCGTTTTCTGACAAACACTCTTTTATACCTTCAGGAGCCTCCCCGTTTTTCGGGGAGGCTTCGTTTATTAAAGGTTAAATCATTTTACCCTTTACAATGTAGTAAGGCGCGTGCTCGGCACCGGAGAGCGTAACGCCGCCGCGGATAACCGTGTTTTTGTCGGCTACAACACAGTTGAGCGAAGCGTTTTCGTCAACAATTGTGTCCTGCATAAGAATTGAATTCTTCACAACCGCGCCTCTGCCGATTTTAACTCCTCTGAAAAGAATGCAGTTTTCAACCGTGCCGTTAATATGGCAGCCGTCCGCGATAAGCGAATCCTTTACGCTTGAATTTGCGGAATAGTAGGCGGGAACGGAATTGCGCACCTTTGTGTAAACCGGGCGGTTCTTCACATTGAAAAGCTCGTCACGCAGTTCCGGCTTTTTGATTAAATCCATACTGAGGGCGAAATAGTCCTCAAATGAGGAAACACAGCCGAAGAAACCGTCATATTTGTAAACGTGGTAGTTCGCGTGACCTATGTTTTTCGCGATTATATCTCTGTTCAGGCTTGTGTAGTTATGAGCGATAGCGTCAAGAACAACCTGCTGAAGATAATTTGTGTTTGCTACGATTATGTTCAGGCATATATCGCCGGAACCCTCAAAATTGCGCGGATACGCGAGAACATCGGTGATTTTGCCGTCGCTGTCGGAGAAAAAGATTGTGTTGCTCTGCGCGCGCTCACGCGTCATCTCCATATTCTGAACGGCAAATGTCATGTCAGCCCCGGTGCTTATGTGATATTTTAAAATATCATTAAGGTCAATGTTGCATATAACATCGCAGTCGGAAAGAACAATGTAGTCGTCAGTTATTCTGCTCAGTGAATGGTAAGTGCTTTTGAGAGCCTCAAGTCTTGTGTTGATTACTCCGCTGCCTGTGCTTCCGGCGTAAGCCGTAATGTTGGGCGGCAAAAGCTTAATACCACCGCTTCTGCGGGCAAGGTCCCAGTCTTTGCCGCTGCCTATGTGGTCCATAAGAGAGTGATAGTTGTGCTGAGTTATGACATTTACATTGTATATATCGGAGTTGACCATGTTTGACAGAGCAAAGTCGATAAAACGGTATCTGCAACCAAAAGGAACGGATGCTATTGTGCGCAGTTTGGTAAGCTCCGGAATGTTTGTATCATGAATATTTGAAAATATAATTCCTGTTGCCGATGACATAATTCTTTCTCCTTCCCTGTTATTTCGCGCTTATCATTGAACCGCCGGGGATGTCTTCGCCGGAGGCAATAATATTGTCGGCGCCCACTACGGTGACTTCACTGCATTCATCCTTGCTTCTGCCGACTATTGAGCCGGCGCCTACAGTGCAGCCGGAGTCGATAATACTGTATTGAACAACCGCGCCTTTCGCTACGGTAACATTGCTCATTATTACGGAATCGCGTATTACCGCGCCGCGTTCCACTTTAACTCCGCTGAACAAAATGGAATTGCTGACCTCGCCCTCAATTACACAGCCTTCGGTTATGAATGAGTTTGAAATGTCGGAGGTTGAGGAAATATAATGCGGCGGAAGCGGCTCATTGCGTGAGAAGATTCGCCATGAGGAATCGTTGATTGGGAATTTCGGGTTTTCACCGAGAAGATCCATATTCGCTTCCCAAAGAGATGAAACCGTGCCGACATCCTTCCAGTAGCCCTCAAACGGATAAGCGTACATTGAGCAACCGTCGGAAAGCATCTTCGGAATTACATTTTTGCCGAAATCGTTTACCGAATCAGGGTCGTTTTCATCTTCAATCAGATACTTTTCAAGCACTTTGCGGCTGAAAACATAAATGCCCATTGAGGCTTTTGTTGATTTCGGATGAGCGGGTTTTTCCTCAAATTCAACAATTTTCAAATTGTCATCGGTGTTCATTATTCCGAAACGGCTTGCCTCTTCAAGCGAAACCTCAAGCACGGCGATTGTGCAGTCAGCTCCGTTTTTTTCGTGAGCGTCAATCATTTTGGAATAATCCATTTTGTAAATGTGGTCGCCGGAAAGAATCAGAACATAATCGGGATCATAACGGTTTATGAAATTCAGGTTCTGATAAATGGCGTTAGCCGTGCCTTTATACCAGTCCGCGCCTTCCTTTGCCTGATAGGGCGGCAGAACCATAACCCCGCTCTGCATTTTATCAAGATCCCACGGCTGACCGTTGCCGATATACTCATTGAGCACAAGCGGCTGATACTGTGTAAGAACGCCGACTGTATAAATCTGCGAGTTTACACAGTTTGAAAGCGGAAAATCGATAATGCGGTACTTACCGCCGAAAGGAACGGCAGGCTTGGCTGTTTTTTCGGTAAGAGCATAAAGCCTGCTGCCCTGACCTCCCGCGAGGAGCATGGCAACACATTTTTGTTTCTTATACATTTTTACACCCCGTTTTCATATTCTTAATTTTATGTTTATTGTTTTCTGTTAATGGCTTTCGCCTGCTTTTTGAATATAACGCCTCCGAATGAGGGCAGGTTGATTTCTATATAATCCGCCTTGCCGCCGCCTTCAGTTACGGCAAAGGATTTAACGGGCTCGCTGTTCAGAAGGTTGCCGCCTCCGAAACGGTATTCGTCTGTGGTAAGCACTTCCGCGTAATAACCGCTTTTAGGTACTCTTACCTTAAAGCCTCTGCGCTCAACGGGTGAAAAGTTGATTACAACAATAAGCTCTTTGCCCGAAACGCTTTTTCTTCGGTAAGAGATTATGTTTTCATCCGCGTTGTTCGGGTCAATCCACTCAAAACCCGCCCAGTCGGTATCAATCTCCCACAGTTCGGGGGAGGAGAGGTAAAAATTGTTAATTTGCGCAACAAACCTCTGCATTTCGGTGTGCCTCGGGTAATCAAGCATAAACCACTGAAGCTGGTTTTCAAAATCCCACTCACGGAATTGAGCGTATTCGCAGCCCATAAACATCATTTTTTTACCGGGCAGTGTCATCATATAAACAAGAAAGGCGCGCATACCGGCGAATTTTTGATCGTATTCCCCGAACATTTTGTCAATAAGCGACTTTTTGCCGTGAACAACCTCATCGTGCGATACCGGCAGGATATAGTTTTCGGAGTAGGCGTACATCATCGGGAACGTGAGTTTTGAATGATGGTGCTTTCTGAAATAAGGGTCAAGCGAAACATATTCAAACATATCGTTAGCCCAGCCCATATTCCATTTAAAGTTAAAGCCGAGACCGCCGTCTGACACCGGTTTGGTAATCATCGGCCAGGCGGTCGATTCCTCCGCTATCATCAGTATATCGCAGAATTCACCGAAAACGGTTGCGTTTAACTTTTGGAAGAAAGCTATGGCTTCAAGATTTTTGTTGTCGCCGTTTTTGTTGGGTATCCACTCGCCGGGCTCACGGTCATAGTCAAGGTAGAGCATAGAGGCAACGGCGTCAACTCTGAGGCCGTCAATATGGAACTCTCTGAGCCAGTACAGAGCGTTTGAGATAAGGAAGCACTGAACCTCGTTTCTGCCTACATCAAAGCATCTTGTGCCCCAGCCCTTATGCTCCATTCTGTCTTTACCCTGATATTCATAAAGGGGTTCGCCGTCAAACTCAAACAGACCGTGCCTGTCTTTCGGAAAGTGCGCGGGAACCCAGTCAAGAATAACGCCTATTCCGCAGGTGTGCAGTTTGTTTACAAAATAACGGAAATCATCCGGCGAGCCGAAACGGGATGTAGGCGCGTAGTAGGAACACACCTGATAACCCCAGGAGCCGTCAAACGGGTGTTCCATAATCGGCATAAGCTCAACGTGAGTGTAGCCCATTTTCTTGACATAAGGCGCCAGCTCATCGGCAATTTCACGGTATGTCAGGTAATGTTCCCCGTCCGCGGTGCAGGCTCCGTCACGGGTTTTCCAAGAGCCCAGATGCATTTCGTATATGTTCATGGGGGCGCTGTAAAAATAACTGTTTTTTTCGGTGGGTGTGAAGATTTTTTTGCGGTGCTTGAACCAAGGGCTGTCGTTCCATTTGAAATCGGAGCGGCATTTGATAATTGAAGCGGTTTTGGTGAGCGTTTCGGAATAAAAGGCGTACGGGTCGCTCTTTTGCCAGGTTACGCCGTCTCTTCCGGTTATTTCAAATTTATAGAAAGTGCCGTCAAGGTCCCGGTCGCTTTCATATTTAAGTTCCCATATTCCGCCTTCGGTAACTCTCTGCATATCCCAACTGTTCCAGGAGTTGAAATCGGCAATTACCGACACACGCGTGGCGTTAGGCGCCCAGGTGCGGAAAATATATGTAAGCCTGCCGTCATTTTCTTCAAGATGGCAGCCGAGATATTTGTATGCTTCATAGTTTGTGCCCTGATGAAAATAATAAGGAGCCAGATCGTTCAGGTTCTTCTCTTTAACAGCCATAGTCCGATTGCCCTTTCTCAAATGATTATGAATAAATTATACTAATTATACTATATATTATTATAATAGTCAAATAAAAATAAACCGGGAAGCCCGTACCGCGGATTCCCCGTTGTGTGTGTTATATTTTCGCGATTGTTCTAACATATTGAGCTGTTGCTTCAATAAAAGCTTCAATGTCAACATTCGGGTTTTTCAACAGCTTTTGTATGAGTATTCCGTCACTGACAAAAAGGATAAGCCATGAAAAATACCCGGAAGGCAGCGAATTTGTGCGCTCGCCCAATTTTTCGGCAATGATTTTCTCAAATTCCGTATAACGCTCAATCAGCTTTTGCCTTATCTCCTCATTTCCACTTATTGCGTCGCACAGCAGATGAAAGCGCATAGGCGGCGTTGAAATGCTGCGCTCAATAACATATTTTACAAGCCTGTGCAGCGAGGTGTCTTTTTCGGGGTTTTCCGTCCAGGCAATCAGATCGTTCCATTGTGTTGACAGATAATTGTCGGTTATGTCAAAAAGTATATCATTTTTGGATTTATAATAATAGTAAAGCGTGCCCTTTGAAATGCCCGCTTCTTTTGAGATTTCGGCAAGCGATATATCCGAAAGCGGTCTTTTGTCAAGCAGACGCTCGGTCGCTTTGATTATTTTGCTTTTCAGGTCATCGTTTCTCGGCGCAGCCATAGTTGTCTTCCTTTCAAGTCGGTCATCGGACGACTCATATTATCATATCGCGATGAATATGTCAATTCACGCTTTTCTTTACTTTTTATCCCGGTAATGATATAATCAAAATATATCATTTCGGTTTACCGCGGGAGATAATTATGAAAAAAGCGCTGATTATCATAATTGCCGTTCTTGCCTGCGCCGCTTCGGCGGCGTTCGGCGCGCTTGCGGTCTTTTACGCCGTTCCGGTAAAAAAAGACCCGGGATATTCAAACATTTATGAGGCCGGTGAAATAAGCAGCGCGATAGATGAGGTTGAAAAAAAGTTTGCCGAATTCAAAGGTTGCAAGCTTTTTGCCTTGAAATACGCGGGCGATGAAGAAAGCGCGAGGGAGAACGAAAGTGTTGAAAATTACGATGAAACAATAGTGATAGATTCTGTTTTTCTCTCGCCGCTTTTCGGCGGAGGAGCGTGGAACGCACACAGCATTTACACCTGGCATTTTATTCTTGCGCGCACATACGGCGGAGAATGGCAGATTGTCAATTACGGCTATGCCTGATAAGATTTGACGCTTAAACCGGGAGGTGGGCAAAACGGAAAAAATCAAAAAAGAATATCTCGGCGGCGGAATATCCGCGTTTATATCGGAGTCACACGGCTTCGGCACCGATGCCGTTCTGCTCGCCGACTTCGCGAATCCGTCAAAAAAATCCGTCTGCTGCGATCTGGGCGCGGGCTGCGGAATAATTCCTCTTCTCTGGTGCAGAAAAGAGGGCGGAAGAATAACCTGTGTTGAGATCAGCGAACAGGCGTGCGAACAGATAAGGCTTGCCGTTGAAGAAAACTCCCTTTCACAGAGGCTCACCGTTATAAATTCCGACCTGCGCGACCTTAAAGGAAAGGTCGAAAACGGCTCGTTTGATATTGTGACAATGAACCCTCCCTACAAAGCGAAGGGAACGGGAATAGAAAGTGTATCCGAAGCGGACAGAATAGCCCGCCACGGTGTTGAATGCACCCTTGACGATATGTGTTCGGTCGCTTCAAAGCTGCTGAAATATTCGGGCAGATTATGCGTCTGCCTGCGCCCCGAAAGAACGGCGGAGCTGTTTAAATCAATGCAGAAATTCAAAATCGAACCGAAACGCCTGCGCTATGTTTCAAAATGTCACGGCGCAACCCCGTGGCTTGTTCTTTGCGAGGGCAGGCTGGGCGGCAATCCCGGTATGACGGTTGAACCTCAGTTTGCCGTTTATGAGGGCAATGAATACTCTCCCGCCATGAAGGAAATATACGCGGATTATCTTTTTGAGAACAGGGGTGAAAAAACTTGAGCGGAACACTTTTTGTTGTAGGCACTCCCATAGGCAATCTCGGCGATATGTCGCCCAGAGCGCTTGAAATTCTTGAAAAAGTTGATTTTATTGCGGCGGAGGACACAAGAGTTGCTCTTAAACTTCTGAACTGTTTCGGCATAAAAAACCGGCTTGTAAGCTACCATGAACACAACCGCTTTGAAAAGGGCGAGAATATTCTGTCGCGTATTATATCCGGTGAGAACTGCGCAATAGTTACCGATGCCGGTATGCCGGCGATTTCAGACCCGGGCGAGGATCTTGTTCGTCTGTGTCACGAGCATTCGATAAAAGTTGAGTCCGTTCCGGGCCCATGCGCTTTTTCAACCGCTCTTGCCATTTCGGGAATGCCGGCGGGCAGATTTACCTTTGAAGGCTTTCTCAGTGTGAACAAGCCGTCGCGAAAAAAACACCTTGAGGAGCTTAAAGCCGAAAAACGCACAATGATTTTTTATGAGGCGCCGCACAAGCTTGCAGCAACCTTAAAGGATTTCGCGGAGACATTCGGCGACAGAAACATCGCGATTGTGCGTGAAATAACCAAAATTCATGAAGAGGTAATACGCACAACTCTTTTTGATGCCGCCGAGAAATATTCCGACGGCTCTCTTAAAGGCGAAATCGTATTGATAGTTGAAGGGGCAAAAGAAGAAAAACAGACAGCCACCCTTGAAGAAGCGGTTGCCCTTGCGTTGCGGTTTGAAAAAGAGGGGGCGTCGAGGAGCGATGCCGCGAAACAGGCGGCAAAGCAGACCGGATTCAAAAAAGGCGACATCTACAAACTTATGGGGGAATAAAAATGCAGGCGTTTATTGAATATTACAGGCAACACATCTATTTTCTGTTCATCCTTCTGGCACTGCTTGTTCTCGCGGTTTGGATGGTTTCAAAGGCACTGAAATCCTCATCGGAAAGAAGAAAAGCAAACGAGGCGGTGATGAAAAAACTTGAGTTTGACACCGCTCTTCGCAAAGAGTTTGAAAATCTGACGCCCAAAAAAGCGCAGGCGGCGCCGCCGGAAAGGCTTTTCAAGGGCGTAGCGCTCGGGCTTTGCAGAGAAATCGAAAAATCCGCCGATATGCTTGCCGTTTTCAATTCATTCAGCGAAAGCCAAAAGAAGATTTACGCACTTTATTTTGTTTTTGAGGATGGGGGCGAAAAACTCAGCGGTTTCTTTAAAATCAACGGCAAACCGCTGACTGAATACGCGAAGCTCGCTGTTGATAAAATCTACGGCGGCGAAATCGCCGGCGTTTTCGGCAAAGAATATCTTGCCTATGATGAAGATGACGAAACAACCTCCCTCATTCCCGCCGATATAGAGAAGTACGATGAAAGTTTCAGCTTGCTCACCGCGCAAAAGGATGTGTTCAGACCGGCGGCGGAATTTATAATTGAAAATTTAAATGATTTCACATAAAAGCGGGCCTTGGGCAGTAACTCATAAACCAGTATTGGTTTTCGCATCAAACTAAAAGCCGCATAACATCGTCAGATTTGCTTACCATACATC
>ONON01000246.1 GCA_900319455.1 uncultured Eubacteriales bacterium | reverse complement strand
GCAAAGATGTGCAAAGGTCGCTCTTTGAGGCATTACTGTTTTACGAATGACTGCCCTTAAGGCAGGCGTTGCTGTGTTTCAGGTTAATCTTTATTAAAACGGAAGCGGCTTACCCTCCCATTCAGGATCGGGCTCAACGCCCAGAACCTTGCATATTGACGGAGCAATGTCAATTATATTTCCGCCTTCACACACTCCGGGAGTGAGTGAAGGGTTGTGAAGCATTATCGGTATCAGCATATCCTCATCAAGTTCGGAGCCGTGACTTCTGCCGTGACCTCCGTGATCCGCGGTAACAATAACAAGATAATCGTCCGGCAGTTTTTCACAAAGAGTTTCAATCTGCTCAAAACTCCGGTTTACGGCGTTAAGATATTCTTCGCTCATCCAGCCGTAACTGTGACCTGCCGCGTCGGACCAGCCAAGGTAGGCAAACACAAAATCGGGCGCGTCCGCGGCAATATAGCTTTGAGCAAGGCGACAGACCTGCCTGTTAGCCTCATCATAGCCGTAAATATGCCCCGAAACATAGGCGGAAAACGCCAGTGAATCAGGCCGTGAAAGGTCTTTAATCTCTTCCCAGTTATAAACAAGGGCGCATTTTTTACCCGCAGCGCGCAACACCTCGCACAAGCCTCTGACCGGGCGCACCTGCGGAACATAGGTGTTTGTCAGTATTCCGTGCCTGTCGGGCGCAACGCTGTGAAACAGCGACATATGGCAGGGCAGGGTAACCGAGGGCATAACCGTTTTTGCCGAATTAAAATATCTGCCCGTTTCGCTCAGCTTTTTCGCAAACGAATGCCCGCATTTTTCAACCGCATCGGGACGCATACCGTCAACTAAAATCATAAGAACTTTATTCACAGTCTCTCTCCTTTACCTGCTGAAAAAATCAAGCAGCATTTTTTTATAACCGGGAGCCTCATCATAAACGGCGTGGCCGTAACGGCTGTCAAACATATACAGGTCCGCTGTGCCGATTTCATCCGCTATAGCGGGGGATGACCGGCTGTCACTCATAACGGCATCCCCTTCACAGCCGATAATCAGCACAGGGCAGGTGATTTTTTTAAGCTCAACCCTGAAATCAAAATCAAGGCAGGCTTTAGCGAGAACGGCAAATTTTTCAACCTCTTCGGCGGTTACATCCGAGTTGAAGGCAACAATAAAATCCTGCGCGGTTTTCAGTGTGGAGGGTGAAAACACCTTTTGCGCAATATCGCCGGCAAGATCGGGGATGTTTTTTTCTTCGGCAAGCTTTACCCACCGGTGAATTACTCTGTATAATCCGTCCGATGACCTTGCCGCAGTTGACCCCGCAACAAGCTTCGCAACAAGTTCGGGGTGCCTTGCCGCGACAAGCAGGGCGAGCATTCCACCCTGAGAAACGCCGAAAAGGCAGGCGTTTTCAATGCCCGCGGATTTTATTGACTGCGCCGTATCCTCAGCCATTTCGGTAAGCGTGTAATTATCGGGAGGAAATTTTATTCTGTCAAAAAGGTAAACAGTGTATTCTTTTGTAAAAACCGAATAAGCGCTTTCAATCGCCTGAGCGCTTCTCAGCACATTCGGCAGTGAGAGCCCCGGAAGAATGACAAGCGGCTTTGAGCCTGTGCCGAATTTCAGATAATCAGCTTCTCTGCCGTTGAATTTCGCGGTTAAAATCATAAAAACCACCCTTTTCATTATAATACAAAAAAATATTATTTCAATATGTCGAAAAATATGTTATTCTGTATTTATACTTTCAGAGGGAGGCGTATTTTATGGGCAAAATAATGGCTCTTTGCGGTTTTGACGGCGAGTTTGATGAAATATGGACTCTCGCGTTCAAGGCCATTGAGTTCACAGGCAAAAGCAACCCGAATTTTCTGATTTTGCCGACCACGGCGTTTGATGATTACAACAGGGGCACCCTTAACTGCTACCATAAGGCGGGTTGCAGCGTTGACCTGCTCCTGCTGACTCAGGTGGGCGGTTCGCCCGAAACAATAAGGCAAAAAATTGAGTGGGCGGATATGATCTGGGTGCCGGGCGGCAACCTTAAGTATCTTAAAGAAACATGGGATAAAACCGGCACAACGGCTGAAATCAAACGGGCTTATGACAGGGGAACGCTTCTTTTCGGCGGCAGCGCGGGAAGTATGTGCTGGTTTGCCGAGGGCTATGACAATTGCGCGCCCTATGACGGCAAAATGTTTACGCCGGGTATAGGGCTGCAACCATACTGCGTGTGCCCCCACTGCGAAAGCGCAAACTGGCAGAGCTTTGCCGAGGATGTTAAAACACGCTCAATCAGCGGGATTGCCGTTGAAGACGGCGCAGCGCTGTGTATGATTGACGGCGAGAACAGCGTTTTCACTTCTCACGGCACCGAAACCGTCTTTTTTTATGACGCAGATGACAGCTTCAAAAAATACGATCTTAAAGAACATCCCGAAATACTTAAAAATCTTTAATAAAGCAGGTGAATAAAATGGAAAACATTGCCGGAACTTACAAATCAAACAAATTTATATCAAGAGAGAAAAAGCTTTTTACCGGCCTTGCCTGTGAAAAGGTAAACAAACTGCTTCTTGACGCCGACGGCAGACTTTTTGCCGGAACCGCTCAAGGGCTTTTCACCCTTAAAAACGAAGCGTTTACACCTCTTTTCGCAAACAGGCTTAAAGGCGGCATCTCCGCCCTTGCAGCCCTGCCGGAGGGCACCGTTGCCGCCGCATCGGGCAATGATATTTATTTTATCAAGGGCTCCTCTCTTAAAAAAGCGCGCACATTTGAAAGCGAAATTGTTGATATTGCTTACGCAAGAGAGCATGTCTGGGTGCTTACAAAGCAAAAGCTTATATGCTCCGACGCCGAGCTGAAAAATGACATAACCGACAATTTTCTTGAAGGCGGCGAAGGCGTAGCGCTCGCTGTTGATGAAAACAATATGTACGCGGCAACCGAGAGTTATTTAAGCCTTATTCACGGCAAACGCAACGAGTGGAAAAACATAATGCCCGGCTTTTCGAATATGCCCGAAGGCAAAATTTTGTCACTTGCGTTTGACAGCCTCGGCTATCTGCGGGCAGGCACCGAAAACGGCGCGGTTATTTATGACAACGCCTCGTGCTGGATTGATTCTTCCTGCGTTGCGGCACTGCCGAAAAATCCCGTTTACAAAACCGTTTTTGACGCCTGCGGCGGAGTTTATTTTGCGACAAACGCGGGCGTCGCCTACCTTAAAAACGGCAGAACAAAATACTTTTCCGCCGACAGATGGGTGCCCGACAATAAAATCAACGATATAGCCGTTGCCCCCGACGGTTCGGTTTTTTACGCCGCGACAGACAAAGGGGTAAGCGCTGTGGTGTCAACATATATCACCCTTGCCCGGAAGGCCGAGATTTTTGATGACAGAATTGAAAAATACCATATACGCAGGGGCTTTACCGCTTCACGCAGCATAAACGGATATGATATGAACAACGGCTGTGTAGATATAAGCGACAACGACGGGTTGTGGACCGGCTGCTATGTCGCTTCGCAGTCATTCAGATACGCCTGCACGGGCAGTAAAGAGGCCCTTGAAAAGGCAAGGCGCGGCATGAAGGCCATGCTTTTGCTCACAAAGGTTACCGGCATCCCCGGCTTTACCGCGAGAGCGGTGCGCTACAAAGGCGATGAAGGCTACGGCAACGGTGATAAGGAGTGGCATCTCTCACCTGTTGAAAACTGCGAATGGAAGGGCGAAACATCCAGCGATGAGATGACCGGCCACTATTTCGGTTTTTCAATCTATTACGACCTTTGCGCCAATGAGAAGGAGAAAAAAGAAATTCGCAAAGCGCTGTGCGCAATTACAGACCACATTGTTGAAAACAACTACCGCCTTGTGGATGTTGACGGCAAGCCGACCACCTGGGCGTGCTGGGCCCCGGACGCGTTAAACTATGATGAGCGCTGGTTTGCCGAACGGGGCGTAAACTCCCTTGAGCTGCTCGGATTTTTGAAAGTCAGCTACCATATTTCTCAAAATGAGAAATATAAAAAGCTTTATGATGAATTTGTCACGCGGCACCGTTACCCGCTCAACCTTATGCACCACAAGGTAAAAGACGCGCACACCTGCCACATTGACGACAATCTGGCTTTTCTTGCCACACTGACTCTGCTGCGCCTTGAGGAGAATGAAACCCTGCGTTCAATGGTTATGTGCGCGCTTGAGGATCACTGGCAGTATGAGCGCACGGAAAGGCAGCCCCTTTTCTGCGTTATTCACGCGGCAATGACAGGCAGAGACGATGACATAGGCGAAGGGCTTGCCTCCCTGCGTGAAATTCCGTTTGACCTTATCCACTACAAAGCGGAAAACTCACTGCGCCGTGACCTTATCTGGGACACCGAGCAGGAAGAGTGGTATGAAGAGCCTCAGCTTAAATACGCCCTGCCTTATGATGAACGCAATGTTCACAGACCCGATGGCTCCGCGTTCCGTGCCGACAGCGCGGCGGGAGGCGCAGCGGATCCGACAATATTCCTTCTGCCCTACTGGATCGGCAGATATTACGGAATAATCGCGGAAGATTGACAAAAAATCAAAAAAGCAAAAGCAGTCTGCGAATTAAAAGCAGGCTGCTTTTTTTATTATATATACGGGTTGCCGCGCCGTTTATTATTTATTACCTTTTGAGCGGTTGTGAGTTTCATTTTAGGAACTCATATTCAAACAGAGTATCAACTAAATTGTTAAAGTAATAAGATTTTACCAACTGCTCGGCAGAATACTTGAAGAATTAAAAAAATAAAGTGTGCACGTTTGAAAAAGACATGCACACTTTTTGTTTGTTTTGTAAAAGACTTTTATCTGACGCGGGAATAACGCGAGCGCCGTTGATTTTGAGTTTTAAGGCAAATCCGCGGCGGGTATAGGGATGAGATTCTTCGCCTTGCAGTTCAATAATAACAGAACGGCGGATTTTTCATTCATCTTTTTTCGGCTTCCCCGCTCCCGGTAAGATTTTCCGCGGGGGTTTCAACACAGTAGCCTTTGCGGCCGCAGGCCGGGCAGGTCAGTTTGCGGGTTGTAGGCGTATGCCCGGCAAAGAACATCTCTTTGAACGGCGGGCGGAACACCGTATGACATTCGGGGCAGATGTAGGCGATTTTTTTGTAGTAAACGCGAGAGAAAATCACGGCGTAGGGTATCGCGAGAGCCGCCCAAATCACAAAGAGCCACCACATTCCTTTGGTTATCCACAGAATTATTGCAACCCACTGCAGAATTGAAACCGGGATGCCCGTGAGAACCGTTAAAGTTCTGAATTTTCTGAGTTTTTTTCTGTCTGTCACAGCGTGAGCCATGCCGCCTATTGAATTAAAGGAGAAATCGTCCGCACTGCCGAGTTCTTTTCTTATATCTTCAAGTTTTTTCAGCTTTTCACGGCGCTCCTCAATTTCCGAGGTGAGTTCCTCCTCCTGGCGGGTAAGAAGCAGCAGAATTACATTCCTGTTGCTCTCCTTCTCAATCAGCTCTTTTATTGTGTCAATGGATATTCCGAGATCTCTTAAAAAACAGATTGTTTTCATCTTTTCAAGATCCCTGTCGGAATAAAGCCTTCTGCCGCCTTCGGAGAGTTCAGACGGAACAAGTATGCCGCGGCTGTCATAATACTGAACCGTGCGCACGGTAACCGAACAGAGCTTTGCGATTTCACCTGTTGTGTATTTCGGCATGGTTTTCACCTCCTTCGCTGACAGAATAGCGTATTACGCCGCGTAACAAGCAACACCTTACGCGGGAGGATTTTTTGTTTTTTTGAGATTTTTTTATAAAAAAGCTGTAAAAAGGCGGTTTTTACACTTTGCCGACCCTTTCCCAAAGCTTTTCGGCGCGGGCGGTCCATTTGGAAAAGCCGGCGGGAGATTTCGGAAATTTCATATAAAGCGCGTAAAGTTCAGCGCCGAGTTTCGCGCCCGAAAGCGCGGCCGCGACCGTTTTTGCGCTTAAATGTTTTTTCGGCACGGCGGCAATAATACCCGTCACTGTTTTGATGAGATCATTCGCGGCCGGTTTGCCGCCGCCTAAAAACGCCGTGTTAAAAATAATCTTTTTTGAGAAAAGATATTCCAGCTCATCGTCGGCAACCGCGCCGACGATTTTTGTTAAAAGCGCGCGCACAAGTGAGAACGCGGCACCCTGAACGCGGTTGTAGGCACAGTTTATTTCCCAAAGCGACTCTTTTGTAAGGTCATTCTTTTTGAGCGCTTTGTCAAGCACGGTTACGGCTGTGTCAATCATAACCATGCTTGAGGTTATTCCCTCGCCGCAATCCGGCTTTGTAAGGCAGGCGGAATCGCCCGCGACAATGAAACTGTCGGCAACAAGAGAATACGGCGGTCTGCGAAACGGGGTAACCCCCTTCTCGGTGCGCAAAAGCTCAAAATCTCCTTTTGAGGTTACGCTATCGAGCTTTGCCGCCTCTTTTTCGGCTCTTTCAAAGCCGCCTGTTGCTCCCGTGCCGATTATTTTCTCATTCTCATTCATTGAGAACGGCGCGAACCACGATTTTGTGTTAAGCCAGAAGGTGTTTTGCTGAGGCTTTTTGAATTCGGCATAGCGAAGAATTACATAAAACATATCATCATCCGCAAGTGAAAAACGCTCAATTCCGTAGCCGTTCGGCAGGCTTCTTCTCGGCAGAGCGTCCGCTCCGGAGCAATCGACAACCACCTTCGCGAAAGCTTCTTTTTCGCCTTTTGGGGTTTTGTACCTCACGCCGCTTATATGGCCGTCTGAAAAAACAAATTCGCTGAAAGACGCTTCATATTCAATCTCCGCACCCGCTTTCAAAGCATCCTGCACCATAAGGGCGGTGTATTCATGCAGGTGCAAACCGACCGTTTCGGCGGGAACAGTCACCCTGTATCTGTTTGACGGTGAGGCAAAGCCATTGTCGGTAAACTCGAACGCCCACTCCGGGCAGCCCTGAGAAACCGGCGGAATGTCAAATGTTTTTAAATCCGTTTTTGTAAGGTGAACAATATCCATTTTTGTTCCGAGCTTTTCGGGGGTAAGTTTTTCAATAATCTTCACCCTGTACCCGAGCTTTGCCGTTTTTTTCGCGAAATACGCCCCCGATGTGGCGCCGCCGATTACAAGAACATCATAATTCTGCATAATACCACCGTTTTCGGTTTCTTATAGTTAATACTTCTCGGCAATATACTCAATCATTTTTGCCGCGTTGTCGGCGGCAATGGGCAAAAACTCATTATATGACATTTCAGCCGAACCGTCTGCAGAATCTGAAATTGCGCGCACTATTGCGAACGGCGTGCCGTTAAGGCGGCAGACCTGACCTATCGCTCCGCCCTCCATTTCACAGGAAATCGCGCCGAAAAGTTCTGTTATACGGTGCCGCTGAGCGTCGTCGGCAATAAACTGATCGCCCGACGCTATTGTGCCGGTTTTTGTTTTTATTCCGTCAAGGCGCTCCGCGCACTCCTCAAGAATCTTAACCGCTTTTTGATCGCAGGGTATTTTCACCGCTTCAACCGCGGGAATCCGCCCCGGAGGGTCGCCGATTGGCGACAAATCAAAATCGTGCTGGCACACGCTGTCGGCGACGGCTATGTCGCACACGCCGAGCTCATTGGTGAGTGTGCCGCCGACGCCTGTGTTCATAATGAGTGAAGGCTTGTATTTCAAGACCATAGCCTGAGTGCACATAGCGGCACAGACTTTGCCGATGCCGCAAACTGCGGTAACAACCTCGGTGCCGTTAAGTGTTCCGCTGACAAATTCAATTCCTCCCGCGAAATCACTCTTTTTGTTTTGCATTTTTGAGCGGATGGTTTTTATTTCAATCTCCATAGCTCCGATAATACCTAACATATTTTAACCTCCTATAAAAAGCTAAAGGAGCCGCCGGGCTCCTTTAAATTACGAAAACAGTTTTAAAGCTTCCCTCACCTGAGCGTCGTCCGAAACGGAAATTGACCATAAGCTGACGCTGTCGCCCTGGTCAAGCTGACGGGTTACATCGGGAGTTATGCCCTCGCCGTTGTAATTCCTGTTTGCGTCATAAGTTTCCAGCCTCGCGACCGTAAGGATGACGGCGTCACCGCTGTCAAGGGGAAAAGCTCTCTGAACGGTCTGAATGCCCTTAGTCTGCGTGCCGACTATCGCAGCGGAGCTTATATCTTTTAAATCCGCCGCGAAAAGCTCCGCGGGGCCTGCCGTTGCATTGTTGACCAGCACCGCGAATGTTGAATTGATTGAGCCGCTCTCAGCCGCCCATGCGTCTATTTTGCCGCCGTTTTTGTCATAAGTTACGGCAAGGGTCTGGTTGCCCGACGGGGCCGGGACTATAACATCAAGGGTTCGCGCGGCATATTCAACCGTGCCCTCGTTAGTGCCGCGAAGGTCGATAATAAAGCCTACCGCGCCTTTTTCCTGAAGTTTTTTCATAACGGCTTCAAATTCAGCGGGGGTATCTTTATAAAAAGCGGTTATGCGCACTTTGGCGATATTCCCGCTTAACATCTGCGAAACAACGGTGGGAATCTCAAAACCGAGCATAGGCTCAACCGTTGACTGTTTGCCGTTTCTCGAATAATTGATTTCAACGCTGCTGAGTTTGCCGCCGTAAAGCTGTTTTTCAAGCTCTTTGTAATTAACTCCGGTGACCTTCTCACCCTCAATCGCGACTATTACATCACCCTTTTGCAGGCCTGCCTTTTCAGCGGGAGAATCCTCATAAACATAAACTACGCTGTATTCACCCGTTATCGGATTATAATATGTTTCTATGCCGATTCCGGTAAGGTTGCCGTTAATTCTCTGTGTGTATTCCGCGTATTCCTCGGATGAAAGATAGCCGTTGTTGGCGTCTCCCAGGCCGTTTACATAACCTTCAACAAGGGTGGATGTGATTACGGATGTGCGGTCATCAACGCTGCCGTAGTAATAGTTTGAAACTATACCGTTTATCTCCTCAATAGCAGCCGAAACCGATGTGCGCAGCGAAAGATTTGTGATTATTGAATTGTAGAGCGTGCGCGACATAGCCATTGTTACCGTAAATGTGACTGCCACGGCAACTATTGTTATGGCAAGCGCGAGCCCCGCCGAAATTTTTTTGTTCATTTGCTTTACCTGTTGTTCTTTGTTTTGCAAAAGGCATATCCCGGTGAGATATGCCTTTATTAAATCTTATTCTGCTTAGCTTTTATCAGCCTGGGCATGAAACATAATTTTCCGGATTGACTCTTGAAACGGAGCCGTCGGCGTTTTTGATTCTGACCTCAAAATGAAGGTGATAACCTGTTGTGTTGCCCGTAAGACCGATTTCGGCAATCTTCTGCCCCTGGCTGACTACCTGCCCCTCATAAACCGTAAGGGTTCTGGTGTGCGCGTAAAGGGTGAGCATACCGTTGCCGTGGTCAATAATGCAGTAGTTGCCGTAGCCCGAATTGTAGCCGCCGTTGTTTATTGCGCGGATAACCTTGCCGCTTTGTGCCGCCACAACGCTTTTGCCGTTTGAGATGTTGTTGCCGTTACTGTCACGCACAACAATATCCGTGCCGTAGTGCGGCTGACCGTTTGAATAATAGCCGAAGTGACAGGTAACATGAGTGTTGTTATAGGGAACGGGCCAGATAAGATTGGCGCTTTTTCTGTTAACAAGATATTCCTCGGGAACCTCCTCGCCCTGTGAAGAACCGTTCTGGGCGATGTAATTGTCAATCTCTCTGGAAAGAACTTCCATTTCAGCGCGCTGACGGGCGATTTCTTTCTGATAAGCTTCGCTGTCTTCATCAAGCTCGCTGAGAACCTCGTTTACCTGAGCGTATCTGCTGTCAAGGGCTTTCTGCTTGCTTGACGCGGCCGTTCGGCTGCTCTCAAGGTCATACTGGTTGGATCTGAGTTGATTCATCTTGGAGTCCAAAAGGCCCTTTTTAATCTGAAGATCCGCCTTCTGAACATCAGCCTGCTCCTTGAGTTCGCTGAGTTCGTCGGCTTTCTGCTCCATATCCTTTATGAGCTGCTCGTCGTTCTCGCTTACTCTGTCCATAAGTTCCATTCTCGCAAGGAAATTTGAAAGATCCTCGGATGAGAGAAGAACCTCTATCATAGTGGCGTTGCCGCCTGCCATATAGTCCTCGCGTATTCTTTCAAGAAGCTTATCCTGCGTGTCCTGCGCAAGTTCCTGAGCCTCTTCAATCTGACCGGTGAGCTTGTCAATGCTTTTTTCAACATCGCCTATCTGTGAGTTGAGTGATGAAATCTGCGGGCGCAGTTCGGTAATGCTTCCGTCAAGAACTTCTATTCTCTGGTCAAGAATTGTTATCTGGCTTTTTATGGTTTCAATATCGCTTGTGATTGTTTTAAGCTTTTCTTCGTTGCTGGTAATCTGGGATTCAACCTGCTTGAGCTTTTTCTCATTGGCCGCAACATCTTTTTCAAGGTCGCTGTACTGTTTCTTAAGGTCATCGAGAGATTCCTGAGCCGAAGATACAGGCACACAGGCAAACACCGTAACCAAAACCAGTGTAAGACTGACAGCCGCGCTTATAACCCTTATTAAACGCTGTTTATTAAAGATCTTCAAGTTCAACAAACTTCCTTTCCTTAAGATATTTGCGTATTGATGACGCCGAACCGAATATACCGGTAAAAATACCCAAAATAAGGAATGAACCGAGCAGCATAGGCAGATACTCTTTTATATCTACGCCCGTGCCGGCGAAACCGACCGCAGCTGTAAGGTATTTTATGCCGAGAGTGTAAACACCCCAAAGAACAAGCAGTGAGAGAATGCCGGATATTATTCCTATCAGCACGCCCTCAACAATGAACGGCCAGCGTATGAAACGGTTTGTTGCGCCGACGCTTTTCATAATGCTGATTTCAAGCCTGCGGCTGAACATTGTGATTTTGACCGTGTTTGAAATAATGAAAAGCGAAACTATGAAAAGCAACGCTATGATAATGAGGCTGACATAAGTAACCGCCTGCTTTGCCGAGGCGAGTTTGCCCGCCAAGTCACTGTTTTCTCTTGTGCGCATAACATTATTCAACTGTTTTATCTGTTTAACCGTCTGCGAGAACAGGCTCATATCGCGCACGGTTACTCTGTATGCGTCAGGCAGCGGGTTTTTGCCGATTTCACGAAGATAATCGGAAACCTCGCCCATATCTTTGAGAATTTCTTCATAAGCGTCGTCTTTTGCTATAAAATCGCAGGTGGCAACATTTTCAATCGCCATAATATCGGATTTAAGATTGACCGTCTCAACCGCGGAGCTGCTGTCATCAATATAAACAAGAATAACATTCTCCTGCTCTATATCGGTAACAATCGCGTCAATATTGCGGTAAATCATAAACGCTATGCCCATAAGAAACATACTGCTGAACAGCACGGTTATGGAGGCTATTGTCATCAGTTTGTTTACTTTAAGGTTGCGAAAGCCCTCTTTGGTAAGATAGCCAAGACTTCCGCCTGTGGATTTTGTTTTGTTCTTCACTGCAGGTCACCTCCGTTTGCGTCAAAATCAAACGGAACCGCTTCTATTTCATCGGGATTGAAATCCACAACCTCGGTAAGGTCCTCGTTCGCTTCCTGGGTTGCTGAATTGATGTTTGCGGTTACTATATCGCTGACAAGAGGGCCTCCGTCGGAAACAACCGAGCCTTTGTCGAGTATGATTACTCTGCGGTCAAACTGCCTTACAAGCTCGTGTTCATGCGTTACCATAATGACTGTGGCTCCGTTTTCGTTGAGCTTCATAAGCAAATCGACAATTTCGTAACTCATTTGCGGGTCAACATTGCCGGTAGGCTCGTCTGCGATAATGATTTTTGCGTTGTTTGCGAGCGCGCGGGCAAGTGAAACCCTCTGCTGCTCGCCGCCCGAAAGCTCATTGGGCATTGACCTTGCCTTGTGAGAAAGACCCATAAGGCTCAGAACATAGGGCACACGCTTGCGTATAACTTTTTCTTTTGTGCCTATAACGCGCATAGCGAACGCCACATTATCAAACACCGTCATTGTCGGTATAAGGCGGAAATCCTGAAAAACAACGCCGAGTTTCCGCCTGAAATAGGGGATTTTTCTTTTTCTTATTTTGTTTAGAACAACGCCGTCAACCGTAATAGTTCCTTTTGATGGAACCTCCTCGCGCATCATAAGCTTTAAGAATGTGCTTTTGCCCGCGCCGGAAGAACCGACGACAAACACAAACTCTCCGTCTTCAATGGAGATGTTCACATCTTTGAGCGCGGTTGTGCCGTTGTCGTATTTCTTGGTAACATCTTTAAATTCGATCATCTTAAAATTACCTTTCTTTCTTTGTTCCTTTTAACGCGCCGCCTCTCCACTCCAGAAGTGACACGCCGGAAATACGACTGTATTTATATTTAATTGTTCCTGTTAATATTTTGTCGGGGTTGAGTCAAGATATTTTTTAACCATAAGCGCCACTTTGAAAACTATTGCGTCATCAAATGAGCGAAGGTCAAGCCCCGTGATTTTTTTGATTTTTTCAAGCCTGTAAACAAGGGTGTTGCGGTGAACGAAAAGTTTGCGCGATGTTTCGGAAACATTGAGGTTGTTCTCAAAAAATTTCTGAATTGTGAAAAGTGTTTCGGGGTCAAGGCTCTCTATTGAGCCGCGGCGGAACACCTCGTGCAGGAACATTTCGCAAAGCGTTGTGGGAAGCTGATAGATAAGGCGCGCTATGCCGAGATTGTCATAGCCTATGATTGTTTTTTCCGTGTCAAACACCTTGCCCACCTCAAGGGCTATCTGCGCCTCTTTGAAGGAACGCGCAAGCTCCCTTATATTTTCAACCGGTGTTCCGATGCCCACGAGAGCGTGAACATAAAGCTCGTTGCTCAGCGCGTCGGAAATGGAACGGGCGAGCTTTTCCAAGTCACGCGGATCTGTTCCGTGCTTGATTTCTTTGACAATGGCAACATCATTCTCATTAATGCTTATAACAAAATCTTTTGCCTTATCGGGGAAAAGGTTCTGTATTACGGTGTAAACGGAGGCATCGTTGCGCCCTTCCGTTCTGACAAGCAGCACCACTCTGGCGGCTTCGCCCGTGAAATGGAGTTCCCTTGCCTGAACATAAATATCACCGGGAAGAATGTTGTCGAGAATAATGTTTTTGATGAAATTGCTTCGGTCAAACTTTTCATCATAAAACTGCTTTATGGTTTCAAGTGAAACACAGCAAAGCCCGGCAAACTTTGTTGCCTCTTCATCGGTGCCTTCAACAAAAACTGCGTAAGCGGTCTGCACATGGGATTTCAGGCTCAGGAAAGTGCAGCCGTCAATAATGTGAATCTCATTGTCGGTAAAAACGGAGGTTGCGTTGGGTATTGTTTCGCCTATGCGAACAAGTTCGCTGCATGAAATGACAGTGCCCGTTTCGTCAACTACGCCGAGCTGCCTGCCTGCCGCCTCTTTCATCTGGTGAATAAGGCCCTGAAAAAGTCTGTTTGACATTTAATATCCCGCTCCTCTGTAAATTTTGAATTGCCATTTTATACAATTTGCAGATAATAGTTATATACATTTTACACAATCCGCGCTCGTTTTGCAATAGCTATTTTTTATATTTTTGTAAACTTTTTACAAATATTCAAATATAATGTTTATTTTTTGTTTCAAAAAAGGCTTTTCAAACCCAATATGTTGTGTTATAATATCCGGGATGTCGATATATCGGCAAAGCAATAAATATTTTCCGGCAGTTGAGCGGAATAAAAAAACCGGGAGAGTCTGTATGGAAAAATTCATTATAAACGGCGGTGCCGAACTTCACGGCACGGTTAATATCAGCGGAGCGAAAAACGCGGCTGTCGCCATCATCCCCGCGGCAATTTTATGTGACGATATTTGCGTTATCGAAAACATTCCGTCATCAATCAGCGATGTTACCATGATGATGCGTATGCTTGAATCAATCGGCGCTGTGGTAAAACTCATAAACAAAAGCACCATTGAAATCGATTCAAGGGCAATTCACTCCGATTGCGTAAACTACGAATACACCAAGCATCTGCGTGCGTCTTATTATCTTTTGGGAGCGCTTCTCGGCAGATATTCACGCGCCCGGGTTGCAATGCCCGGCGGCTGTGACCTCGGTGTGCGCCCCATTGACCAGCACATTAAAGGCTTTGAGTCGCTCGGCGCAAAGGTAAATATTGAAGAAAACGCCATTGTTGTCGCTCAGGCGGAACAACTGACGGGCGGTCCCGTTTATCTTGATGTTGTTTCGGTGGGCGCGACAATCAACATTATGCTTGCCGCCGTTAAAGCGAAAGGTATGACGGTAATTGAAAACGCCGCCAAAGAGCCGCATATTGTTGACCTTGCGAACTTTCTCAACACAATGGGGGCGGATATTCGCGGCGCCGGTACGGACACAATAAAAATCAGAGGCGTTGAAAGCCTTCACGGCTGCCAGTATTCGATAATCCCCGATCAGATTGAAGCGGGAACATATATGCTTGCCGCCGCCGCCACAAACGGCGATGTTATAATCAACAATGTTATACCGAAGCATCTTGAATCAATATCAACAAAGTTGCTTGAGTGCGGCGTGAAAGTTGAGGAATATGATGAGTGCATAAGAGTTTGCGGCAACGGCAGAGTTCAGCGCTGCAACATAAAGACTATGCCTCATCCCGGCTTCCCAACCGATATGCAGCCTCAGATGGCTGTTCTGCTGTCGGTTGCAAAAGGCACAAGTATTATTTCGGAAGGAATATGGGAGAACCGCTACCGCTATGTTGAGCAGCTTCTCAGAATGGGCGCCTCAATCAAGGTTGACGGCAAGCTCGCGGTAATTGAGGGCGTTGATTTCCTTAAGGGAGCGCCTGTCAGGGCAGACGACCTCAGAGCCGGCGCAGCAATGATTATCGCCGGGCTTATGGCTCACGGCACAACCGAGATTGAAGACATCCTTCACATAGACCGCGGCTACGAAAATGTTGTTGAAAAGCTGACCGGGCTCGGCGCTGACATAAAAAGAATTGATGTTCCCGACCCTTCAGGCATTCGCAACGCTGGTTAAAAAACGCGACGGGCTTGCAGAAAACTGTAAGCCCGTTAATATATTATTCATTACATGAAGGTGAAAAATGGCAAGATTTTGTTCACTGTTCTCATCAAGCAGCGGTAACTGCACATATATCGGCACATCATCGGCGAACATTCTCGTTGATGTTGGCGTCAGCGCTAAACGCGCCGAAAACGCCCTGCGCGAAAAAGGTATTGACCCCGGCAGTATTGACGCGATATTCGTAACTCACGAGCACTCCGACCACATAAACGGCGTGCGGGTTTTCGCTTCACGCTACAACATTAAAGTGTACGCAACAGGCGGCACGCTGACTCAAATGGAAAAATCCAAAGCTCTTTGCGAAAAAAATGTTTATGAGCCCGTAAACGCGAACGGTGTTGAGGTGAACGGGCTTTTTGTCAAACCGTTTGCCACCCTGCACGACGCGGCGGAAAGCTGCGGCTACACCGTGCTTACATCTGACTCAAAACGCATTTCGGTTTGCACCGACCTCGGTATTATGACAGATGAGGTTTTGAACGCGATAAGCGGCAGCGACCTTGTGCTGCTTGAATCCAATCACGATGTGAATATGCTGAGAAACGGCAGTTATCCCTACCTTCTCAAACGCAGAATTCTGTCTGAGCTCGGCCATCTTTCAAACGATGCCTGTGCCGAAACAGCGGTTAAACTTATTGACTCGGGCACAACCCGCCTTGTTCTCGGGCATTTAAGCCACGAAAACAATATTCCGGCTCTTGCCGCCGAAACAACAAGGTGCGCGTTAAAATCGGCGGGAATGAGCGAAAACTCCGATTATCTGCTTGAAGTGGCGGGCGGAGACGACAGTCGCATTATCGCTTTTTAAGAGGGATTTATATGTCAATACAGAGGCTTGACAAAATAATATCGCTCAACTGCTCCGTTTCACGGCGCGACGCAAGAAAGCTCATTAAGGACGGCAAAGTGAGTGTAAACGGGCTGCCCGCCCTGCGGGCGGAGACTCCGGTTGAGACGCAAACCGACAAAATAGATGTTGACGGGTTTGATTTTACCATTAAAGAACATATATATATAATGATGAACAAACCTTCGGGGGTAATCAGCGCGTCGGATGATAAAAACAAAACAACGGTTGTTGACCTTGTGCCTCCGGAGCTTAAAAGACGGAGTCTTTTCCCTGCCGGCAGGCTTGACCGTGACACAACGGGTTTGATTATCATTACAGATGACGGCGATTTCACACATCGTCTGCTGTCGCCCTCGCACCATGTTTACAAAAGATATATCGCAAGGCTTGACCTGCCTTTGAGTGAAGAGAGCGTGAAAAAACTTGAAAGCGGAATACTGCTTGAAGACGGCACACAATGCCTGCCCGCGAGAGTTGAAGCGTATGAAAATGACGGCGTGCCGTTTGCGCGGATAGAAATAAGAGAGGGCAAATACCACCAGGTAAAGCGTATGACAGCCGCCTGCGGCTCGCATGTTGAAGAGCTTAAGAGGGTTAAAATCGGCGCGCTTTGCCTTGATGAAAGCCTTGCCCCCGGCGAATGCAGGGAGCTCACCCCGCAGGAGCTTGACTTAGTGTTTGAAAATGAATAGACTGACATAAAAAAGCGAGCCCGGAGGCTCGTTTTTTTTATTCTGTTAATTAAAGCACTGATTTTTCTTTTAATGTAGCAAGCACCTTTCCCGCAAGTCCGGTGGCGTCCTTACATCCGGAAGGTATTTTGAAGGAGTCGGCGGGCAAATTGGGTGAGAGCATTGAAATATCTATAATAACATTGTTGCCGTCTGTGTTGATAATCTCAATTCTTTCGATTTTATCGCCGAGGCAATAATATTTTACAGTCTGCCCGCCTTCGGCTTTATATTCCTCAACGGAGTATTCGGTGCCTCCGATTGTAACAGTCGCGGTGTCGGCGGGAGCCGCCATACTTTCGGTTGAGGTTACCGGAATAATTATATCATCAAAGACCTCTTTTTTGAACTTATAGTCATCGGCGTTCCCGCCGTTTACATAAGCGTCAAGTTTGGGCACGACAAAATATATTTTGCCGGCGTTCATAATTATTTCAACCTTAACGGGGCCGACTTCCGGGAAGTTGACATCGGTAAAAAGGGCGTATTTGTCGCCATCGGCATAAATTGTAAACTCGGTGGGATTTCCGTTATTCTTTTTAACCGTTGCCTCAAGTTTAAACTTGCCGGAATTAAGAATGGTTTTATCGCTTGGCGTCGGCGCGAGTGCCTCTTCGTCACCCGATGAGCCTTGGCCCTGCCCGCCCGGCGACGCTGAGTTTTTAGCCGATGTTATGGGCTTGACTTCTTTTAATGAGGTTGTTTCGGTAATCAAACCGTTTGACAGCTTCATTGTTACCTTTGTGTTTTTTTCGGTTATATTCACAAGATTAAAACCGAGCCTTTCAATCAGCTCCTTTTCTTCCGAATACAACTCTTTATTA
The DNA here is from genome assembly GCA_900319455.1 of uncultured Eubacteriales bacterium. GTDB lineage: Bacteria > Bacillota > Clostridia > Oscillospirales > Acutalibacteraceae > CAG-177. The sequence goes on along the minus strand of ONON01000246.1, from coordinate 5,569 downwards.
TTATCCGAATCCTCTTTTTTCGCGGAAGTGGTTTTCTTGCTGTTTTTTGCTTTCTTTTTGGTATTGCCTTTGCTTTCGGCTTCTTTTTCGGTGCCGGCGGCTGTTGTCTGATCCCTTCCGAAAAGCCTTTTGAGCACACCGTGCGTTGTGGTTTCGGGCTCAACGGACTCTTCCGCGGTCAGCGCGGCAGTTTCAACCGGGTTTTCGACAGCCGCGTTCTTCCTGACACGGTAAAGCGCGCAGGATGCGAAAACTATTAAAAACAGAGGGATTAACAACAAAAGCTTTTTCATTATTTTATTCCTTATACAATATATAAATTAATATCAACCGTCAATTTTTTTGCAGGGCAACAGACAGAACATCTTTCGCGTTTTTGCGGATTTCGGCAAGCGTTATGCCGCCGTTTTTGCCTGCGTTTTTAAGCAATGTGCCGTCCGGACGCTTTCTGAAATACCCTGCCCGTCTGCCGCCGGGCATCAGCACATTTACTCCCGCCCTGACGCGGTACGCCTGATCCTTCACTTTCGGGAATTCCGGAGAAACCGCGCTTCTCATCCACCAGTCTGTAATAACGCAGCCTTTAAACCCCCATTCTCCGCGCAGAATATCCGTAACCAATTCATAATTATAGTGCCCCCAAACGCCGTTTATGCGGTTGTAGGAGGTCATAAGGCATTTGGGCTCCGCCGTTTTCACGCAGATTTCAAAACCGAGAAGATATATCTCCCTGAGCGCTCTTTCCGAAACAACGGAATCGGCGTAGGTCCTGTTCGTTTCCTGATTGTTGCAGGCAAAATGCTTGGGGCAAGCGGAAAACCCGTGCTTTTGCACACCTTTTACAACGGCGGCTCCGCATTTGCCCGTAACGACCGGGTCTTCTGAGAAATACTCAAAATTTCTGCCGCACAGCGGGTTGCGGTGAATATTCATACCGGGCGCGAGAAGAACATCCGAGCCTCTCGCCTTCATCTCTTTGCCGATTTCTTCATAAAGCGCCTCAATGAGTTCCGGGTTGAATGTGCAGGCGAGACTTACCCCTATGGGAAGCAGCGAGGATGTTGCGCGAAGTCTTATTCCGCTTGGACCGTCTGTGCAGATAAGCGCGGGAACACCCTTGCTTCTGAGCGATTCGGTAACGCCGCCGAAAGCGCCCGCGTTGCCCGCGGCGCCGAGGTGGCTGTTCATTGTAAAATCGCCCCTTGAAAGCGCCTCAAGGTCAGCCGGCGAAAGAGTGCCGACAAACTCATCAAGCGTTGCGCTGCCGTTTTTGACATCGTCAAAACTTATGTTTTTGCCGCAGGGCTTAATCTCTTCGGGAATTGACGCAACAATCTCCCGGCGGAGATTGCGTTTTGACACGGGAACGGGTTTGTAAACAGGTTCGCCGTTTGAGTTGACAAGCCTTTCAAAGCTCTTTACGGGAGCGCCCGCCTGTGAAAGCCGCTGAACGGTTATATCTTCATAAACCTCATATTTTCCGCAAAGCTTTGCGGAGCGTACATCTGTGCCGATGTATATATTATAAATGCCTTTTTCAAGGATGTATGCGCTTTTTTCTTCATCGTATGATGACATTTCGCCGGCATGGAATGAAAGGCTGAGCCGTTCATTTTCTCCGGGAGCGAGTTCTTTCGTCTTTTTAAATGTGTCAAGCACTCTCGCGGGTTTGCCGAGCCTGCCCTGAGGGGCTTCAAAATAAACCTGAACCGTCTCTTTGCCGCTGTAATCGCCGGTGTTTTTGACATTGAGTGAGATTTTTATTTCATCGCCCGCGGTAAAATCAATGTTTTCAAGTGAGAACTCCGTGTAACTCAACCCGAAACCGAACGGGTAGAGAACTCTGTCTTTCGCAAAGGTTTCAAAATAACGGTAGCCTACATAAATATCTTCAACATAGAAGTTTTCATCTTTGTTTCCGAACTGCTCCGAACCGGGATAATCATTGTAACTTTTCGCGATTGTGTCGGTAAGCTTACCGCTCGGGCTGACTTTTGCGCAAAGAACATCCGCCGTGGAATTGCCGCTCTCCATACCGTTTTGCCATATATACATAACAGCTGAAATTTTATCGCCGTAAGCCGTAATTTCGCCCATATCCATAATACTGCCGCAGTTGAGCAGAAGAATAACGGTACCGAAAACGGAAGTAACGCGGTCGAGAAGGCATTTTTCGGCGTCACTTAAATAATAACTGCCCTTTTCAAGCTTCAGCTCCCTGTCCTCACCCGAAGATCTGCCGAGAACAACAACAGCCTTGTCGCTGTTTTTCGCCGCCTTTTCACAAACGGCAACGGGTATGTCAAGCTCGTCATAGCTCATCGGCCAATGGCCCCAGTAGCCGTTATCAACCGGATTGTTATCACATAGCTCTCTGTATAAAGCGGCAAGCTCTTCATTGATTTTTATGCCGTCGTCGCGAAGCGCCTGCATAAATCCGGATTTATAAGGCGCGTTGACATCACCGCCGGAGCCGTAGCCTACATAGAAAAAGTCATTCTGAACTCTGCCGAACACCGAAACGGTTTCATTCCGTTTTACAGGCAGCGCATTTTTCTCATTTTTCAGAAGAACAATACCTTCGGCACCCGCTTTTCGGCACAGCTTTGACATTTCGCGGCTGATTTCAAAGCGCTCCGAATTTTCACCCGTTGCCTGCGCCGTTACGGATGTTATGCGGTTTACCGCTTTGCCTATAAGTCTGTTAACGCTTTTGCCGAACTTGCCCATAACCATTTCTCCCGGTTTTTATGCTTGAAATAATATTATTGCATAAAGCAGCATATATTTCAACCGAAAAAATTAACTTTAAACAGAAAGCTCATGTAAAGTATTGTTTTGCCCGTAAGCGTTTATTCATCGAAAAGAGGAGTTGAAAAATATCTTTCCGCCGTGTCGGGCAGAACCGTAACAACCGTTTTGCCTCTGCCGAGTTTTTTCGCGAGTTTGATTGCCGCCGCGACATTTGTACCGCTGCTTATACCGCACATTATGCCCTCTTTTGACGCAAGCTCCTTTGAGGTATTGATTGCCTCATCATCGCTGATTATGCAGATGTCATCATAAATATCCTTATTGAGAATTTCCGGTATGACTCCGTCGCCTATACCCATCTGATTGTGCGTACCTATGGAGCCGCCCGAAAGAACAGCCGCGTTTTCGGGTTCCGCCGCCCATATTTCAATATCCGGATTTGCTGCCCTGAGCACCTCGCCGATGCCCGTAATCGTGCCGCCCGTGCCTATGCCGGAGCAAAAGCCGTGAATGGGTCCGTTTACCTGTTCAAGAATTTCCCGGGCGGTCTGCTCCCTTTGAACCGCGGGGTTCGCAGGGTTTTCAAACTGCTGGGGCACAAACACAAGCGGGTTTTCTTTTTTCATTTTCTCCGCGAGGGCTACGCATTCCTCAATGCACTTGCCTATATTGCCCGCGTCGTGAACAAGAACAACCTGCGCCCCGTAGTGACGCACAAGTTTTCTGCGCTCCTCGCTTACCGAATCGGGCATAATGATAACTGTTTTGTAGCCCCTTATTGCGCCCACAAGGGCAAGCCCTATGCCCTGGTTGCCGCTTGTAGGTTCAACTATAACGGATTCCGGGCTGAGAAGGCCTTTTTCTTCCGCGTCTTTTATCATGTTGTAAGCGGTTCTTGTTTTTATTGATCCGCCGATATTCAGCCCCTCAAACTTAACAAGAATTTCCGCGCCGTCCGGGTCGGCCATTCGGTTTAATCTGACTATGGGAGTGTTGCCCATCGCTTCAAGAAGATTGTTATATACCATAAAACAAATACTCTTTTCCTAATTTAGCGTTATGATTATAAACATTTCAGTCTCAAAAAACAAGGGTGCGAAACGAAAATTGAATAATGTGTCAAATATTGAGTTAATTTTATCATTTTTTTGTAACAGACTGATAACGGTAAAAATAAAAATAAATAATCCCGATTATCCGCCGCAATTATTCTTTTTGCCGTTATCAAAAGTTCTTCAGTCTGATTTCCGGTTGATACCCGTCTGTAAATATCCGGCTGCCGCGGTTTTTCTTTTTACGGAATTCATTGAAAAGCGAAACGCTTCGTGATATTATAAATATATAACACAGTCAATCCGCAAAATGCCGGGAGGTGTGCTCAATGAGTGTTGAAATAAGCGTGTGTTCTCCCCCTTTCAATGCGAAGGGCGACGGGGCAACGAACGACCGCGCGGCAATACAGTCCGCGATTGATTTCGCTTACAAAAACGGCGGAGGAACGGTTACTCTTGACGCGGGCAAAGCCTTTATGTCAAGCGGAATAATCATAAAAAGCTGCGTTAACCTGCGTTTCGGCGACGGTGCTGTTCTTCAGCAGACAGGCTCGGCCGATGATTATGTGAAACCGCGCGGCAACGGGTATGTTCCCTATACCCCTCTGCCCGGGCACAACTTTGATGAAAACATAAAATGGAGCCATTGCTGGTATAGAAACTATCCTTTTATATTCGCTCCCGAAGGCTCTCACGATTTTAAAATCACCGGCAGCGGAACCGTGCGTATGGCGGATACCGGTGACGCGGCAAAGCTCATAAAGCTCTGCCCTGTCGGGTTTTACCGCTGCAGGGATTTTGAAATAAGCGACATAACCATCACAAATTACCACAGTTACGCAATGATGCCTTTCACCAGTGAAAACGGCCTTATAAAAAATGTTAAAATCAACAACTGGTCTCACGGCAACGGCGACGGAATCTGCCTTATGAACTGCCGCAACATAAGAATTACGGGCTGCGAGATGTTCACGGGCGATGATTCGGTTTACATTTTCTCCTCCTTCCGCGACCCGCGCAGAAGCGAGTGGTGGAACAGTGACTCGCCTCAGCCGAGCGAGAATATCGAGATAGACCATAACGACCTTAAATCCAACCACTGCAAGGCTTTCGGGATGATTTTATGGGGCCTCAACTGTGAAGACCCCGAAAGAGTTGAGGTGCGAAATATTTATGTTCACGACAATCACTTTGAGACGGTGGGCAACTGGCTGTGGAATCCCTACACTGACAGAGCGGGGTTCCCTCCCGTTACCGATGTAAAGTTTGAAAACAACATTATCGACGGCATTGAAGAGAACTTTTTTGAAACACAGATAAGCGATATGACGGGGTTCCCCTCAACGCGGCGTATGATAAACGGTGATTTTTCACAGGGGAGGTGCTTCTGGAATATGAAGAAAAACCACAGTGAAAACTCCGCCGGTGTTCACAGGGAACAGAACAATTCTTACGGCTACATAAACAACCTTTCGCTGGGTGACGCCGCAATTTTTCAGGGACTTTACATTGAAAAAAACAAGCCCTGCCTTTTTAAAGCGGAGGTAATGACATCCGGCGGAAAATGCAGGCTGTTTGTCAGAAATTCCGATACGGGCGAAACGGTTGCCTGCCTTGATTTCAGCAACACCGAGTGGTGCGAAAAACAACTTGAATTCACCGTGCCGTCAAGCGGTAACTACCGCCTCGGCATAGAGCGCGGCAAAGCGGATTCCGGCTATGCGAGAATACGCGCGGCGGCTTTCGGCGGCAACGAAAACGCG